>DAIMKA010000012.1:18212-19052 GCA_036721955.1 Lachnospiraceae bacterium
ATGGTTGGTTATGTCATGGTAATCTATGATTATGATGTGCCGGAATATGATATCTGGCACATGATGATTGATGAATCAGAACAGGGGCATGGGTATGGAACCAAAGCTCTGCAGAAGGTTCTTGATTACATTCGTACGAAGCCGTTCGGAGATTCTCAGAGAGTGGTGCTGACCTGCAACAAGGAGAACAGCTTCGCACAGAGAATGTATCGAAATGCGGGCTTTCGCCCTACGGGCGCTGCGGATGAGGACGAAGAAGAATATGTCCTCATGCTGTCCTGAAAAATTGCAGTATTATGCTATTCCATTTTTATTGATAGGGTTAAAAGCTTTCAAATCGGGCAGAATTTATCAGTCAGACACCGGTATCGGATGAATGCTTGTGTGCCCGGCCGATGTAAATAATCAAACTGGAGCAGGAATGAATCAGAACGCATACCATATTGAAACAGATATCTGTGTGATCGGTGCAGGTCATGCCGGATGTGAGGCGGCGCTTGCTGCGGCGAGAATCGGTTTCCGGACCGTGATTTTTACAATGAATGTAGACAGTATCGCGATGATGCCCTGCAATCCGCATATTGGAGGCTCTTCCAAGGGACATCTTGTCCGGGAGATTGACGCCTTGGGCGGTGAGATGGGAAAGAACATCGATAAGACCTTCATTCAGTCCAAGATGCTGAATCAGTCCAAGGGTCCGGCAGTCCATTCTCTTCGTACACAGGCAGACAAGGCCGCCTATTCCATGAGAATGCGTGAGGTGCTGGAGAATCAGGAGAATCTGGAAATCCGTCAGGCTGAGGTGACCGATATCCTGACAGAAGAGATTCCGGCGGCTGT
>DAIMKA010000013.1:0-1746 GCA_036721955.1 Lachnospiraceae bacterium
CCGGCGTGATTCAGATGTGAATGGACTGCCTGCAGGCCAATTTACATCTGAATCACGCTGGCGGTGCTGAATTTATTCCGGAAATCCTCTCCTGCAGACATTATCTCTCACATTTCCAGAATGCGGCGCTGTATGCCGGCAGAACGCTTCCTCCCCCGAAATCATGCATCTGCCCGGTAATCAGGTCCTCTGCCTGTCCGCAGCCCGCATCGAAATGAGCCGTGAACGGCTCCGCATCCGCGTTGACCGCAACGAGGACCCGCTCGTTTTCGCTTTTTCTCTCGAAAATGCACTGCCGGTTCGTCAGAAGGACGCTCCGGAAATCGCCGTAGCAGAGCGCCTCGGATGCCTTCTTCGCAGCGGAGAGCTTTGCAATCCAGTCCGTGAGCTCATTCCATTCCGGCTTCGCAATGGCAGGGCGAAGGCACGGATCGCCGTCTTCCTTTCTGCCCTTCACGCCCCATTCGCTCCCATAATAGATGCAGGGAATGCCCGGCATTCCGAACATCAGCGCGTAGATAAGCGGCAGGTGCGAAGGATTGTTCAGAATGGAGGCCACCCGCGTGATGTCGTGATTGTCCACGAAGCTCAGAAGGTGCATGCCGCGGTACAGGCACCACGGGTCCTGCCCGAACTGCCGCATCAGCGAATGATTGATCTCGAACAGGTTCATGCTGTTGAAGCTCGACCACAGGCCCTTGCAGCACTCATAATTGGTTGCACTGTTGCACATTTCCGGATTGACGATCTGCTTGTAGTCGCCGCCGAGAATCTCGCCGATGAGGTAAAATTCCGGTTTTTTCTGATCCACATACCAGCGGAGAGCCTTCAGAAAATTCCGGTTCAGCATATACGCCACATCCAGGCGAAGTCCGTCAATGCCGAACTCATCGATCCACATCCCGACACTCTCCAGAAGGTAGTTCTTCACGGCTTCGTTGTCGAGGTTGAGCTTCACCAGATCGTAGTTGCCTTCCCATCCTTCGTACCAGAGGCCATCGTTATAAGCGTCATTCCCGTCGAAGTTCAGATAAAACCAGTCCTTGTACGGACTCTCCCATTTCTTCTGAAGGACATCCTGAAACGGACCGAACCCTCTCCCCGCGTGGTTGAACACGCCGTCCAGAAAAATCCGGATGCCCGCCTCATGAAGGGCATCGCAGACTCTCCGGAAATCCTCGTTGGTTCCCAGCCGCACGTCCACCTTCCGGTAGTCCCTCGTATTATAGCCGTGCGTATCCGATTCAAAGAGCGGATTGAACAAAACCGCCGTCACGCCAAGCTTCTTCAGGTGCGGAATCCAGTCCGTCACCTGAAGAATCCGGTGCTCCTGCTTCCCATCGTTCTCAAAAGGTGCTCCGCACATTCCCAGCGGATAAATCTGATACATCACACTCTCTTCAGCCCACATTGTCGTCTCCATTCTCCGCATCATCGCCTGCTGCCTTCTGCTGCGAATCTCACAGCCTTCCCGGTTTGCTGCGGCATATTGTTTTCTGTCTATTTGTTTTCTTGTTTCCCGTTGTTTCAATCTTCATTATGCGAACAATCCACGTTTTCCACATAGTTATCCACAATTTACAAGGATTTTTCCTCTGTTTTCCCGTTTTAAAATATTTTTCTATTTTCTATATATTTTGACACTTTATAGCAATTCAGCAGTGGCAAGGGCCGGACACCTCCAATCGGCGGCATCCTTCACAGCCACTCATTCCAGAACTTCTCCGCCAGCCTTCCGACCTCCCT
>DAIMKA010000013.1:1756-9330 GCA_036721955.1 Lachnospiraceae bacterium
GTCCGTGATCTGCGCATTCGCCCATTCCGCCGGGAAGAGCCTTCTGCACGCCGGAGTGAGAAACCGGTCATCAATCAGAACCACGATCCCGACATCCTCGCTGGTCCGGATCACCCGTCCGGCCGCCTGCTGCACCTTGTTCATTCCGGGAAAACGGTACGCATAGTCATATCCGTTCTCTCCTTTTGCATCAAAATAATTCTTCACGAGCTCCCGCTCCGTACATACCTGCGGAATCCCGGTCCCCACAATCATAACACCGATCAGCGAATCCTTTTTCAGATCAATGCCTTCACTGAAAATCCCGCCCATCACGCAGAAGCCAAGGAGCGTCCTGTCATCATAAATCTCATCGAACCGCCGCAGGAATGCCTGCCTCTCCTCTTCCTGCATGGCGCTCTTCTGCCGGATCACCGTGCAGGTCTGCCCGTAGCGGAGCTCGAACCGGTCCGCCACCTGATTCAGAAACGCGTAGGAAGGGAAGAACACCATATAATTGCCGTTTCTCTGCGAAATCACCCCGGCGATGCAGTCCGCCAGCCGTTCAAACGTGTCCGGCGTCCGGTACTGATAGCGGCTGGTCAGATCTTTTACCAGATACAATCCCCGCTTTTCCGGATCAAACACCGACTGTGCGTAAATTTCATAGTCCTCTTCGGTTCCGCCGAGCAGGCTTTTATAATAGGTAATCGGCAGCATCGTCGCAGAGAAAAGGATCGAAGCCCTTCCCTTCTCCATGCACTCCCGAAGGCGCCTCCCCGGATCCACGCAGAAAAGCCGCACCCGGACGTTCCCGGCTCTCCGTTTCCCGTTTGCAACGGCGGATCCCGCGGTCTGATTTTCTGCCGCCCGGTTTCCGCTGCCGGAGACGGCTCCCCTGATTTCTCCCGCAATACTGCCCGGTGCCTCCGCATAGCACACATAATGCTCATCCATCGCCGAATATATGGAGGCAAAATGATTGATTTTGAAGTAAAAATCCAGAAGCTCCGGACGCAGCTCCTTCTTTTTCTTCCGGTCCGCATCCTTCCCGCCGCGCCCTGACTGATCCGCGATGCGTTCCTCCCCGAGGATTCCGCCAAGCTCCAGATCCGCATCCGTCACAAGGCCTGCCAGACGGTCCACGCTCTCCAGGATCCTGTATCCGGAGGTTTCTCTCCCGATCGCCAGCATTTCCCGGCTGATTCTGCCGATCTTCGTGTAGAGCTTCGGCCACAGGTCTTTGACCTTGCGGCGCATCTGGATGAGCTCTTCCCGTGCAAGCGACGCGCTGTACATCTCCCGCCCGCGGTCCACCAGATTGTGGGCTTCATCGATCAGGAAGAGGAACTGTCCCTTTCCGGCACCGCCCCCGGCAAAAAAGCGCCGCAGATACGCGTGCGGATCAAACAGATAGTTGTAGTCTCCGATCACCACATCCGCAAACAGGCTCATATCCAGTGCCATTTCAAACGGGCAGACCTGATATTGCTCCGCGTACTCCGCGATGTTCTCCCGTGAAAAGCTCTCCTCATGAGTCAGCAGCGCATAGATTGCCTCATTGATCCGGTCAAAATGCCCCTTCGCCCGGGGACAGCTCTCCGGATTGCAGTCCGGTTTTTCCAGAATGCACACCTTCTCCCGGGCCGTCAGGAGAACGCTTTTCACCCGAAGCCCCTTCTCCCGCATCTGCCACGCCGCATTCTCGGCGGCCGCCCCGGTCACGGTCTTCGCCGTCAGATAGAAGATCCGGTCCGCCTTCCCCTCGCCGATCGCCTTGATGGAAGGGAAAAGGGTCGTGACTGTTTTCCCCGTTCCGGTCGGTGCCTCCAGGAAGAGTTTCCTGCCGTGTACAATGGTCCGATAGACATTCGCCGCGAGCTCACGCTGTCCCTTCCGGTACGGGAACGGGAATTCCAGTGCCCGGATGGATTCATTTCTTGTCTTCTTCCAGTCCGCCGCAAACTTCGCCCACGGATGATACTGCTCCATCAGGTCCCGGTACCACGCTTCCAGCTCTTCCCGTGTGTCTGTTTCATAAAACCGTCGGATTCCTTCTGTCTGCAGATTGCAGTAGGTCATGCGCACGCAGATCTTTTCCAGATGATTCTGGCTCGCATAAAACCAGGCGTAGCATTTGGCCTGTGCCAGATGAACCGGCTCCGGCTCCCGGATGCTCCGGAGCTGCCGGTACGTGGTTTTAATCTCGTCAATCGTCCAGAGCGCTTCGGTTTCTCCCGGATTGGTGCCCCTGTAGATTCCGTCGGCACGCCCCTGCACATGTACGGAAAGATCCTCACCCGGATATTCCCAGATTCCCTCCAGCGGAACTTCGGGCTGATAATCCCCTTCTGCCGCATCCTGAAGCTTCCGATGCATGCGGGAACCCGCGAGCATCGCGTCCTCTGTACTTCCCCCTGTTCGGTTGTCCAGATCGCCGCAGCGAAGAAGGAATTCCACCAGGCCGCGCACGGAAATTTCGATTGCACTCATACCTGCTATTCTACCACACGTTCCTTTTTCTCCCGCGGATTTCCCGAACATTCTTTCGATGCTGTCTTCTTCGTTTTCCCCCCGCCCGGCTGGCAGATTTTCCCTGCAGCCTGAAGGAGGGCAGGACTGCGGCAGCTGCTCGGGCCACGTCCCCTGCAGCATGAGGGCTCGCAGCCGCTGATCTCCCAAGAGTGTCATCACGAAAAAGCAGGAAGAAGACTCTCGTCCTCTTCCTGCCTTTCACGGAACGGATGATCCACGGATCATCCCTGTCTGTGTTCTCTTGTATGCCATGCCGGTTCCGGGCCCGGCGTTCCTTACGTTCCTCAGACAGCCATCTGCTTGCTGTTCAGATAGCGCTCGAACTCTTCGTCGTAGCCGTTGTAGGACACGGCGAGACGTCCTCTTAAATCCAGGCCCATCACACCAAGAAATGATTTCGCATCCACCACATAGCGTCCGTAACGGTCATTGGCAACATCAATATCAAAATCACAGTGTTCCGCAGCATGTACAAAGCTCTGAACATCTTTTGCGTTCAAATAAATGTATCTGGTTGTTCTCATCGGATTCCTCCTTCCTCACAGGGAGTCTGCTCACTTTTTTGTCTGGTTTTCTGCGACGTTTCCGTGACATATGCAGGACATTGATCCTGCGCTCTCTATGCTGGGACCTATTATAGCGGTACTTTTTCAAATGTAAATTGGTTGAATCGATGTTTTATATAAATTTTATTGGCTGTTTTTTGACGAATTCACACGTCCTTTTTGCCGGGCCGCGATTAATTTATCCGGATCTGACGGGGAAGAAAGCACTTTTCTGTCAGCTTGTCTCCCGATCGTTCCTGCCCATCCGGCGCTCCGACGTTCGCGCCAATGTGCGGTTTTCCTTGCAAACTTCAGCTGCCCCGCCATGATCTCCACTTGAAATGACATTCTAAATGCGTTTTAATTGATTACGGTTTTTGCACCGCTGCAGGCTTTTCACAGCGGGCTGCACCGATGCTGCAGTCTGAAAGTGACATATCAATGCCGCTTTCAAAATTTCTCCCGCACGGCAGAAATTTTTCGCGGATTCCTGCTGTAGGAGAGCAGTCACATATTATTAGGTAAGAACACAAGAAAAGAGGCTTCTATGGATCATTTAACCATTCCAAAGGGTTATGAATCTGCCCTGAACCTGCATGAAACACAGGTTGCCATCAAGGTCGTGAAGGATTTCTTCCAGAACCTTCTCGCCGAGCGCCTGAACCTTCTGCGCGTATCCGCACCGCTGTTTGTGGATCCGGCTTCCGGTCTGAACGATAACCTGAACGGCGTGGAGCGTCCGGTTTCCTTCGACATTCTGGAACAGAACGGACGCGAGGCTGAGGTTGTCCAGTCTCTTGCGAAATGGAAGCGCTATGCCCTGAAGAAGTACGGCTTCTCGGTCGGTGAGGGCCTGTACACCGATATGAGCGCCATCCGCCGGGATGAAATCACCGACAACATTCACTCGATTTATGTCGATCAGTGGGACTGGGAGAAGATCATCCGCAAGGAAGACCGCACCATGGAGACCTTGAAGTCCGTGGTCCGCTCCGTTTACCATGTCCTCCGCAAAACCGAGAAGTACATGTCCATCCGCTATGACTACATCACGGAGATTCTGCCGGACGACATCTTCTTCGTCACGACAAAAGAGCTGGAGGAGATGTTCCCGGATAACACGCCGAAGGAACGCGAGTATTACATCACCCAGGCAAAGGGTGCCGTCTGCATCCTTCAGATCGGCGACAAGCTCGAGAACGGCAAGCCGCACGACGGCCGCGCACCGGACTACGACGACTGGGCCCTCAACGCCGATATTCTGGTCTACTATCCGCTTCTGGACATTGCACTGGAGCTGTCCTCCATGGGAATCCGTGTGGACGAGAAGTCCCTTGCCGAGCAGCTGAAGAAGGCCGGCTGCGAGGAGCGCGCTTCTCTTCCGTTCCAGAAGGCGGTTCTGAACGGAGAGCTGCCCTACACCATCGGCGGCGGCATCGGTCAGTCCCGCATCTGCATGTTTTTCTTGCGCAAGGCCCACATCGGAGAGGTACAGTGCTCCCTGTGGCCGGAGGAAACCGCGAAGGAATGCGCCGCACACGGGATTCAGCTGCTGTAATCGCAGCTTTCCCCGCACGGACACGGCCTCACAGCTGCTGTAACCGCAGCTTTCCCTGCACGGACACGGCCTCACAGCCGCTCCGCAATTCCGGATTTTCCTTTTTTCATCAGAAAATAACGAAAAATACTTGTCGCAGGAACCGCCAAAACATATAATGCAAGAGGTGCTTTTGTATACAGTTATACATTCGTATCTGTCAGGGGCACCGAGTACCGTTCATTTTTTCTTTAAACGGATGAATAGGAGGAAGGAACTATGTCATATGTTGAAGAAGTGTATGCCAAGCTTGAAGAGAAGCACGCATACGAGCCCGAATTTCTTGAGGCAGCAAAGAGAATCCTCGAGACCATCACCCCGATCGTAGAGGCCAATGAGGATCTTTATCGCAAGAACTCTCTTCTGGAGCGTCTGGTGGAGCCCGAGCGCATCATCACTTTCCGCGTACCGTGGGTCGATGATCAGGGCAAGCAGCAGGTGAACCTCGGCTACCGTGTACAGTTCAATTCCGCAATCGGACCGTACAAGGGAGGTCTCCGGTTCCATCCTTCTGTAAACCAGTCCATTCTGAAGTTCCTCGGCTTCGAGCAGATCTTCAAGAACTCCCTGACCGGTCTTCCGATCGGCGGCGGCAAGGGCGGTTCCGATTTTGATCCCAAGGGCAAGTCGGACGCAGAGGTTATGCGTTTCTGCCAGAGCTTCATGACAGAGCTCTTCAAGTACATCGGAGCAGACGAGGATGTTCCCGCCGGTGATATCGGTGTCGGCGGACGTGAGATCGGCTATCTGTACGGCCAGTACAAGAGAATCACCAACCTGTATGAGGGTGTTCTGACCGGCAAGGGCCTGAGCTACGGCGGATCTCTTGCAAGACCGGAGGCAACCGGTTATGGTCTGGTCTATATCACCGACGAGGTAGTCCGGGGCGCAGGAAAGTCTCTGGAAGGCAAGACGGTTGTTGTTTCCGGATCCGGAAACGTTGCCCAGTACGCAATCCAGAAGGCACAGCAGCTCGGCGCAAAGCCGGTTACCTGCTCCGACTCCAACGGATATGTCTATGATCCCGACGGAATCAAGCTCGATGTTGTCTTCGATATCAAGCAGGGTCACCGCGGAAGAATCAAGGAGTACGTTGAGAAGGTTCCGACCGCTCAGTACTTCGAGGGTCAGAAGCCGTGGGGCGTAAAGTGCGACATCGCTCTTCCCTGCGCAACCCAGAACGAGATCAATGGCGAGGATGCGAAGACTCTGATCGCCAACGGCTGCTGGTGTGTATGCGAGGGCGCGAACATGCCTTCCGATGCGGATGCCATCGATGCTTACGAGAAGGCACGCGTTGAGAAGGGCTTCCTGTATATGCCCGCAAAGGCTGCAAACGCCGGCGGCGTAGCTGTTTCCGCACTGGAAATGAGCCAGAACTCCGAGCGTCTGTCCTGGACCTTCGATGAAGTTGATGCCAAGCTGAAGGACATCATGGCCGGCATCTACAGCAAGGTTTCCACCGCTGCCAAAAAGTACGGCCACGAGGGTGACTTCGTTACGGGCGCGAATATCGCAGGCTTCGAGAAGGTTGCCGATGCGATGCTCTCTCAGGGCAACGTCTGATCATCCGGTGAAGCCGGCATCCGCAGGATCCTGAAAATCAGAGGAGACTTTCCGTTATGGAAGGTCTCCTTTTTTAAATTTGTCTTTTATCCGAAGGCTTTTTATAATAGGGAAGATATCTCCACCAAATCCATGCCTGGCAACGATTCCGCCCCCGGCTTTTTCTTTGAAAATCCACGATATTATCGGGCGGAGGCGTTGAACAGCAGCAAATAATTTTCCGGGAAAACATGATGCAGACTTATGAATTGATTGCTCCCTGCCATTTCGGTCTGGAGAGCGTAGTGAAAAATGAAATTTATGACCTCGGTTATGAGATCACGGAGGTAGATGACGGCCGCGTAACCTTTGAGGGCGACACCGAAGCCATTGTCCGCGCCAATCTCTCCCTGCGCGTAGCAGAGCGCGTTCTCCTGAAGGTCGGCACCTTCCATGCGGAGACCTTTGAAGAACTGTTTCAGGGCACCCGCGCGCTTCCCTGGGAGGAATTTCTCCCGAAGGATGCAAAATTCTGGGTCACCAAGGCCTCCAGCGTGAAATCGAAGCTTTTTTCTCCCTCCGACATTCAGTCCGTGATGAAAAAAGCCATGGTCTCCCGCATGTCCGGGCATTACGGACTCACCGTGTTCCCGGAAACCGGCGCTTCCTATCCGGTCCGTGTCTTCCTGAAAAAGGACGAGGTCACCGTTGCCATTGACACGACCGGCGAGTCCCTGCACAAGCGCGGTTACCGCAAATATAAGGTACAGGCGCCGATTGCGGAAAATCTCGCCGCCGGACTCATTGCCCTCACGCCCTGGCGCCCCGGGAGAATGCTGGTGGATCCCTTCTGCGGATCCGGCACCTTCCTGATCGAGGCTGCCATGATCAGTGCGCACATCGCTCCCGGCCTTTCCCGCAGCTTTACCGCCGAGACCTGGGAAAACCTGATCCCGGCTTCCCTGTGGACTGAAATCCGTGAGGAACTGCGCGGAGAAATCGATCTCTCGGTTCCCTGCGACCTGCAGGGGTACGACATTGACCGCGATGCCATCTACGCCGCCCGCGAGAATGCCAGACTGGCCGGAGTGGACGGTCTCATCCATTTCCAGGTGCGCCCGGTCTCCGAGCTCTCCCATCCCCGCTCCTACGGCTTTATCATCACAAATCCGCCGTACGGCGAACGGCTGGAAAAGGGACAGGATCAGGATCTCCTTCTGCTGTACAGGACGCTCGGTGAGCGGTATCAGGCGCTTTCTTCCTGGTCCCTGTATGTCATCACTTCCTACTCCGGCGCAGAAAAGGCCCTCGGGCTGAAGGCGCAGAAGAACCGGAAGATCTACAACGGAATGATCAAGACCTATTTTTACATG
>DAIMKA010000013.1:9444-11619 GCA_036721955.1 Lachnospiraceae bacterium
CCATTCGGGCTTTTCTCTCCTCGGGGTTGTCGCAAAAAACGCGGCACAGAAAGGTACAAATGAAAATTCAGGTTATTTTTGCCACAGGCAATCAGGACAAGGTCCGCGAAATCCGCGAGATTCTCGGGGATCCCGATGTCCTTGTTTACAGCATGAAGGAGCTCGGTATTTCCTCGGATCCGGAGGAAAACGGCACCACCTTTGAGGAAAATGCGCTCATCAAGGCGCGGGCCGTTGCGGAGCTTCTCTGTGCGGATCCCTCCCGCTATCTTGCGGATCTTTCCACTCCCGTTGCCGTGCTCTCCGATGACTCCGGGCTCGTTGTAGACGCCCTCGGCGGCGCTCCCGGCATCTACTCCGCCCGCTATCTCGGACGTGACACCTCCTATCCGGAGAAGATGAATCACATTCTGGAGGAGCTGAAGGGCAAAACCGGCCCGGAGCGCAGCGCCCGCTTTGTCTGTGCCTGCGCCGCCGTCCTTCCGTCCGGTCTTGACACCGGAAAACCCGTGACTTCGGAGATCGTTGTGACCGGAACCATGGAAGGAGAAATTGCCACAAAAATCCGCGGCGAGCACGGCTTTGGCTATGACCCGTTCTTCTATCTTCCGGAGTACGGCAAGACCAGCGCCGAGCTGACCGATGAAGAGAAAAACGCGGTTTCTCACCGCGGCAAGGCATTCCGCGCGATGATGGCGCGTCTTCGCAGCCATTTCGGAGCCTGAACGTCCTGCGCTTTGATCGTATATCATCCGGGTGCAGCGCTTGTTCCTGTGCCGCTGTTCCGGACATTCCCGGCAGTCAGCGGCCGCCATCTCCGGCGGCCTGAAACTGCCATCCGCAAATGATTCTATGAAAATATTGATTATCAGTGATACGCACCGCCGCGATGACCGTTTTCTTCGCGTGATGGAGCAGGAAGCTCCGGTTGACATGATCATCCACGCCGGTGACGCGGAGGGGTCAGAGGATTACTTTGAACAGATCGCCGGTATGCCGCTTCTGTATGTTTCCGGCAACAATGATTACTCCTCACTGGCCCCCAGATCCCTGGTCTTTCCGATCGGGCACCGGCGGGTCTTTCTCACGCACGGCCATCTGTATCAGGTAAGCCGCTCCACACGGATGCTTCAGGAGGAAGCCAGGAGGCGCCATTGTCAGATTGCCGTCTTCGGTCACACGCACTGCCCCGTCATCGAAAAGGAAGAGGACGGCCTTCTGGTCCTCAACCCGGGAAGTCTTGCCTATCCGCGTCAGGCCGGCTATCAGCCTTCCTATATTGTTCTGACCATTGATGACAACGATGAGCTGACCGCGGAAATCCGTTATCTGAAATAACTCCTGTACGCGCCACAACGCCATTCGAACGGAAACGCCAGAATACTTGCGACGTTTGTCAGGATGGATCCATCGTCTTTTTCGTGTCACAGCTTCAAGTCACAAGCGTGCCGCAAATGCCAAATGCGGCATCCCGTTTCCAAAGGAAGCCATGCCGGATGACGTGTAGAAACATAGAAAAACCTTGTATGATCAGCGATTTGGACTGTTTTCGCTGAAATACAAGGTTTCTCGATTCTGCGGCCAGTGGGACTTGAACCCACACGCCTTGCGGCACAGGAACCTAAATCCTGCATGTCTGCCAATTTCATCATGACCGCCCGCAGTGACTGCAATCTCCGGCTGTCCGGCATTCGCCGCGCCGTAACGCTATGTCCATGCCGACAGGAGCATCTTCTTTTCTGCCGCATGAATAAAAACAAAACGCTGTCGAATCAACTCACGTTGACTCACAGCGTCTGATTTCTGCACTGAGCGATGCGGGACTCGAACCCGCGACAACTTGATTAAAAGTCAAGTGCTCTACCACCTGAGCTAATCGCCCGAACTGGGCTAGCCAGATTCGAACTGGCGAATGCAGCAGTCAAAGTGCTGTGCCTTACCCCTTGGCGATAGCCCAATGAGTATCCCGCCCTTCGGGATGAATGATACACGCCAAAATGCGCTGCTGCCGATAGGAGGGTGGGTAGAGGGACTCGAACCCTCGGTCTCCAGAACCACAATCTGGCGCGTTAGCCAACTACGCCATACCCACCATACTGGTGATGATTACGTTTCTGTAATCAATGTGCCCGTGGGGATTCGAACCCCAGACCCTCGGCTTAGAAGGCCGATGCT
>DAIMKA010000013.1:11629-15667 GCA_036721955.1 Lachnospiraceae bacterium
ACAAACACGTATTCAGTATAAAGCATACTGAAAGCGGGTGATGGGAATCGAACCCACATATCCAGCTTGGAAGGCTGGTGTTCTACCACTGAACTACACCCGCAAATAGCTTAACTGCTTCAGTTGTGTGCCGCGTTCCTAGGTTTTTCATTCCCCGTGACGCAAGTGCTATTATATAGTACCCTACTATAAGCAGTCAAGCACTTTTTTAAAATTTATCTGTCCTGCGCCCGGATCTCTCCGACCGTCTCTCCCTCGAACAGAGTGCCCTCAATCATGACCCTTTCCACGAGCGTTGTCTTGGGCCGCTCAATCAGCGCAATCAGTTTCTCCGCCGCCTGCGCCCCGATGGCCTCCGTGTCCTGCCGGATGGTCGTAAGCTTCGGCTCCAGATGCCTCCCGAGCCGGATTCCGTCATAGCCCGCAATGGAAATATCTCCCGGAATCGAAAGGCCCTCCGCGCGGATGGCGTTCATTCCGCCGAATGCCGCAAAATCATCCGGATACAGGATGCAGGTCGGCGGGTCCTGTAAATGCAGCAGCTCTCTTGTCTTCTCATAGGCCACGTCCGTGTTGCGGTACGGGGCCTCCTGAATGTATTCATCCGGAATCGTAAGTCCCAGATCATAGGCCGTCTTATAGAAGCTCGCCAGCCGGGCCTGCGTAACCGCAGAATCCAGGCCGTGGATATACGCAATTTTGCGATGACCTCTCTGATAAATGTAGCGGACCAGATCACGGATTCCCGCCACGTTGTCCGACTGGATCACCATGCGGTTGTCAAAGACATGGTCGATCGTTACGATCGGGATGTTGCTGCGTACCAGCTCCACCACATCCGGATCATAGAAATCCACACAGGCGATGCACACGCCGTCAAATCCGCGGTACCTCGCGTGTGCAAGATAAGACATCCGGTTGCTTCTCGTCGTGTTGCAGTTGATGAAGGTCAGATCATACCCCATTGCCTCCGCATGCCGCTTGAAGCTGTCCAGAAGAGCCGCATAGTAGTCATGCGTCAGGCCGCTCTGCGCCTCATCCACAAAAAGGATCCCGAGATTATAGGTCCGGTTTGTCTTCAGTGCCTTGGCTGCGGAATTGGGCATATAGCCCAGATCCATTGCGGTCTTGCGAATTCGTTCCTTCGTTTCATCACTGACATCATTGTGATTATTGAGCGCCTTGCTGACGGTTGCAATCGACACGCCGCAGGCCGCCGAAATATCCTTCAACGATACCATTCCTTACCCCCTTCTCCTTTTCCCGTTTCTCCCTCGCTGAAAACGCAGCACTTTTTCGCGCCGGCTTAATCGTTTTCGTTATAAGGATAGTACATTTTGTTCTGTTTTTCAAGAAACAGCTCGCCATAAGATAGTAAAAGTGCAGAATTTATATTGTGTTTTCGGGATGTGCCTTGCATTTTTACCGGCCCGCTGCGTATAATGGAGCCAGAAAATTGTGTTTTGTTACTTAAACGTTTTCTGATTCAACCACTGGGGTTACACAAAAGGAGGTATTATGAAATTCGGTCACTTCGATGATGATGCCATGGAATATGTCATCACAACGCCGAAAACACCGCTTCCCTGGATCAACTACCTGGGAAACAAGGATTTTTTCAGTCTGATTTCCAACACGGACGGCGGTTATTCTTTCTATAAGGATGCAAAGCTGTTACGCCTGACCCGCTATCGCTACAACAACGTCCCCTACGACAGCAACGGCAAATACTTCTATATTAAAGACGGCGAAGAAATCTGGAATCCTGCCTGGCAGCCGACCAAGACAGAGCTGGATTCCTACGAGTGCCGCCACGGCCTCGGATATTCCCGCTTCACCGCCTCCAAAAACGGAATTGCCACGGATCTTCTGTGCTTCGTTCCTCTGAACGACACCTGCGAGATCGAGCAGATCAGGCTCACCAACACCACGGAGGAGACGAAGAACATTCAGCTCTTCTCCTATGTGGAATGGTGCCTCTGGAACGCTTCCGATGACTGCGAGAATTTCCAGCGCAACCTCTCTACCGGTGAGGTAGAGATCGTGGACTCCACCATTTTCCACAAGACCGAGTATCGTGAGCGCAGGAATCACTACGCCGTATATTCCGTCAACGCCAGGGTGGACGGCTTCGACACCATCCGCAGCGAATTCATGGGCTTCTACAACGGCCCCGACAAGCCGCAGGCGGTTCTCGAAGGCAAGTGCCATAATTCCGTTGCAAGCGGATGGTCTCCCATCGCCTCTCATCAGCTGAATCTGACGCTGGCGCCCGGCGAAACCAGGTCCTTCGTTTTCGTTCTCGCATACATCGAGAATCCGGAGAATGAGAAATGGGCAGAGGGCACCACCGCACGGGACGAAATCATCAACAAGACCCGCGCATGGGCTCTTCTGGACCGCTATCAGACCGATGCAGACGTTGACCGCGCCTTCCGTGAGCTGAAGGAATACTGGAAGGATCTGCTGACCCATTATACCGTTCACACGGCAAATGATAAAGTCAACCGCATGGTCAATATCTGGAATCAGTACCAGTGCATGATCACCTTCAACATGAGCCGTTCCGCTTCCTATTATGAATCCGGCATCGGCCGCGGCATGGGCTTCCGTGATTCCTGTCAGGATCTGTTCGGCTTCGTTCATCTGATTCCGGAGCGTGCGAGAGAGAGAATCATCGATATTGCTTCCACGCAGTTCCAGAACGGTTCCGCTTATCATCAGTACCAGCCGCTCACCAAGAAGGGCAATGCAGGCATCGGCTCCGGCTTCAATGATGATCCGCTGTGGCTGATTGCCGCCGTCAGCGCTTATACACGTGAGACCGGCGATTACACCATTCTGGACGAAATCGTTCCTTATGACAACGATATGTCCGTTGCCACCACGCTGATGGAGCATCTGAAGCGCTCTCTTGATTTCACCATCAATCACCTCGGCCCGCACGGTCTTCCTCTGATCGGCCGCGCCGACTGGAACGACTGCCTGAACCTGAACTGCTTCTCCGAGCATCCCGGCGAATCCTTCCAGACCTTCGGACCTTCGGAAGGGCCGGTTGCCGAGTCCGTCTTCATCGGCGGCATGTTCGTCAAATACGGCGAGGAATATGCACAGATTGCGGAGCTTCGGGGGGACAAGGAGGAAGCGGCACGTGCACGTGCTGCCGTGGACCGCGTCTACAAGGCCGTTACCACAGCAGGCTGGGACGGTGAGTGGTTCGTCCGCGCCTACGATGCAAACGGCAACAAGGTCGGCTCCAACGAATGCGAGGACGGCAAGATCTTCATTGAGCCGCAGGGCTTCTGCGTACTGGCAGGGTGCGGCGTCAAGGAAGGGCTTGCGGACAAGGCTCTGGAATCCGTGGAGAAGCTCCTGGATACCAAATACGGCATCTGCATCCTGTATCCCGCCTACAAGCGTTATCACGTCGAACTCGGTGAGATCAGCTCCTATCCGCCGGGATACAAGGAAAACGGCGGTATCTTCTGCCACAACAACCCGTGGGTTTCCATCGCAGAGACCGTCTGCGGACACGGCGACCGTGCTTTTGAGATCTACCGCAAGACCTGCCCTGCCTACACGGAGGACATCTCCGAGATTCACCGCACCGAGCCTTACGTTTACTGCCAGATGGTAGCAGGCAAGGAGGCGAAGTACTTCGGTGAAGGCAAGAACAGCTGGCTGACCGGAACGGCAGCATGGACCTTCGCGAACATCTCCCAGTATATTCTGGGCGTAATGCCGACGCATAAGGGCCTTTCCATCGATCCCTGCGTTCCGAAGGATTTCGGTGATTACGACCTGACCCGCAAGTTCCGCGGTGTCACCTATCACATCCACGTCTCCAATCCGGATCATGTGGAAAAGGGCGTGAAGCAGATGCTCGTTGACGGCAAGCCGGTCGAGGGCAACATCATTCCGTTCAGCAATGAGAAGGCAGAATACGATGTGCAGGTCACCATGGGCTGATCACACAGCGGACTTCACACAGCTTTCCACTTGCCATACCCGTTGGTTTCCGGAGGATCCCGCAAAGCG
>DAIMKA010000013.1:15843-17552 GCA_036721955.1 Lachnospiraceae bacterium
ATTTTTCTCTGTCAAGCATAAATGACTATGTCCCGAAAAATGTCAAACATAGGCCCCGGTTTCCGGGGCTTTTGCTGTGCGTTCTACAACACTGATTCATATAGACATCAGGATAGCATAGGCTGCTGGTTTCTTGATCTGTCAGCGTACCAGAAGATCCTGCTTTAGGCGGTATGTTTCAGATCCTGTTCGATTCGGTGAGGCTGCGAGTGTACAAACTTTGTAAAAGTCCATCTTCGCCATGGATGATTCATAGGCGGGATATATCGCTTTTGAGGCTTTGGAGCCTGGTAGTCCGCATCCAGCTCTTTGGATTTACGTTCGCGCTCTGGGATTTCCTCCAGTGCATAGATGTTCTTGTCATTGACGCAGGCGAACATTCCGCCATCGAAGGCCTTAATCACCATGACCTTTGTGCCTCTGCAGAAATGGACCTGATTTCCACGTTGATCAAACATTTTGTAGAAGCTATTCTGGAACTGAATCGAGTGCCCACTATCAACGGTTCGCTCCGTCAGAACGGCCAGGGTCAAATTGATTTTGGATTGATCCGGTTGTGTCTCGAAGACGGATTTGATACCATTAAGAGGAAGTGAGAACTTCAGGTTGAATTTCTGTATGTAGGAGTAGAGAAATTCATTGGCGCTGTCGATATCGGTTATGCCTGCCAGGCGAAGCTCAATTGGCAGGCGTGACTGCAGCGTCTGATTTAAACGTTCTATACGTCCTTTCGCCTGAGGAACGCTGCTGGATGCAAGCTCCACGCCCAGCTGTTTGCAGGCATATGCGAACTGAGTATAGGTGTCCTGGTCATCCGACGGGGCATCTTTTTTCTTGTAAGTAAACACGGTTCTTCTGTCGGTAAAGAACTTATACGGAATACCGTAATTCGTGAGGATCTGATGGAAAACATGGTAGTACCCATTTAATGTTTCCTGAGTATCAAACCATGCACCGGTGATTCTGCCGAGAGCGTCATCGATTGCCAGATGCAGATGCCAGATCTGACCAGGTACCCATTCGTAAGGTGTTGCATCCATCTGCTCCAGTTCGCCAAAGTAGGCACAACGTGGACGTCGACTATGTGCATCTTCCACAGCCACAAGATTGGTCTGAATGGCATCCTGTTCTTTCTGCGTTTTTGCATCCTTCTTCTTGAGCTCCAGTGCTCTTTTGATCCGCTTGCGCTTTGCTTTGGTCACCTTAGGAGAGAGGATATACTCCTGCTCGAGGATGTTCATGACAGAAGAAGCGGAAACATGGATGTCCTCGTGAATGGCGAGAAGTTCTGTATAGTGTTCAAAATTAGCCTCAAAGTATTTGGTGCGATAGAGATCGACTACCTGTTTACGAATCTCATCAGCAATGGTAGTGGCCGGCTTTCTCCCTCTGTTGCCATGTAGGAAGTATGCCTTTCCGTTTTCTCTATATCCCTTAATCATCCGATTGATATGCCTCCTGGTACACCCAAGCTGCAGAGCAGCTCGATCCTTATTACCGATGTCGGGGTGATCCACTAGATTCTTAATCACCTCGTATTTACGCTGTTCGTCCACTGATAAAATTACCTTTCTGATATGTCGGTCCCTCCAGTCTGATAGAAATAGAAAGATTAGATTCTACCATGAATGGGACATTTTCATTTGCGGTATACTGGGACATTATCATTTACGGCTTATAAAAGGCAAAGGAAAATAAAAATTCCTCTT
>DAIMKA010000013.1:17658-18987 GCA_036721955.1 Lachnospiraceae bacterium
AAAACGCTATGCGCGCGTAGCTCAGCTGGATAGAGCGTCTGGCTACGGACCAGAAGGTCGCGAGTTCGAATCTTGTCACATACAGAGAGAAACCTGTACAGAGATCTGTACAGGTTTTTTTGTGCTTCTGCATAAAACCGGCAGCTGTTCGGCAGCCGTTCCGGGCATCCGGATTTGCTTGCAAAAATCCCCGCTGCTGCCGTTCCGAAATGCTTCGCGCCTTGGCCGCATGGCATTTTCTGATGCAAATATGCTCGTAAACAACCAATTTACATCAGAAATTGTCCTGTGCCGAATCAATCGTTACAGATAAAAAAAGCGGGGAGTCTCCTCCCCGCCTCTGCCCAAGGGCGATCCTGAAACCATTATCTTTCCACAATCGCTGCGCAGCCCATGCCGCCGCCTACGCACAGAGTAGCCAGTCCCTTGTGTGCGTCTCTCTTCTGCATCTCGTACAGAAGCGTCACGAGGATTCTCGCACCGGAGCATCCAACCGGATGTCCGAGAGCGATGCCGCCGCCGTTGACATTGAGCTTCTCCGGATCAAAGCCGAGGTCATGCGCAACTGCCAGAGACTGTGCCGCAAAGGCCTCATTTGCCTCGTAAAGGTCGAAATCTTCGATCTTATAGCCGGTCTTCGCCATTACCTTGCGCGTTGCATAAATCGGTCCTACGCCCATGATCGAGGGATCTACGCCTGCCAGCTCGCCGCCGATCCAGGTTGCCATCGGAGTGACGCCGAGTTCCTTCGCCTTCTCCTCGCTCATGACGATCATCGCAGCAGCGCCGTCATTGATTCCGGAGGAGTTTCCGGCAGTGACAATGCCGTCCTTCTTGAAGGCGGGCTTCAGCTTCGCAAGAGCCTCCATCGTTGTTCCGGGGCGATTTCCCTCATCGGTATCGAAGACGATGGTTCCCTTCTTCGTCTTGATCTCGACCGGAACGATCTCGTCCTTGAATCTGCCGGATTCAATGGCCTTCTCCGCCTTGTTCTGGGAATTGACGGAGAACTCATCCAGCTGCTCGCGGGTCAGGCCCCACTTCTCTGCAACATTCTCTGCCGTAATTCCCATGTGGTAGCCGCCGAAAGCATCCGTCAGCGCATCGCGGATCATGGAGTCCACAATCTCACCGGAATTCATTCTGTAGCCGAATCTTGCCTTTGTCAGGAGGTAAGGAGCCGCGTCCATGTTCTCCATGCCGCCGGCAACGATAATGTCCTTATCGCCCATCGCGATCAGCTTCGCAGCCAGGTTCACGCAGTGAAGGCCGGAGCCGCACAGTACGTTGATGGTCGTAGCCGGGATCTCTACCGGAATGCCTGCGTTG
>DAIMKA010000014.1:0-7817 GCA_036721955.1 Lachnospiraceae bacterium
GTCAGAAGGATGGGATGCGATTTCTGAGAGTGCAGCGGAAGTTCTTGGCGAAGATCACACTCGAAATTGCCCGATGGCAATTTCTCCTGTTCAGAGAGCAGCTGATAGCTGCTCTCTATGCTTCGGGGAAACCGCATTCGCGGATTTCCCCTTGCTATCAAAAGGCATGAAAAGTCCACTGTTTGAGCCACGCAGGAAAGATGGGCCCCGCTTGCGGGATAATCTTTCCTGCATGTTTGGGCGAGTTGCGGACTTTTCATGCCTGCTTTGCAGAAGCGTTTGAGCCTTAGAACTTCCCTGCACGAACAATATGAGCATCCCGCCTCTGACTTTCTGATAGCGAAGGAGCATTATTGCTGGAGTACTGTATTAGGACCGCCTGTTTTGCAGCCCTCCGGAATTTTCCGAATTTTTAAATTATTGTCACATTTTGATGTTGCGCGGCCTATTTCGGGACGATATAATGTAACCGCTTTCAATTGGGAGGAGTGCGTTCAGACGCTCCCCGGAAAGCGGCGATTTTTATATTCGCTGGATGATAGAAAGACAGAAATGTACATGATTTTTCATGAGGAGGACAGAGAAGATGTCGTTTATTGACGGTATTAAGGAACGTGCCAAAAAGGATGTAAAGACCATCGTACTGCCGGAGGCAGAGGACGAACGCACCATCCGCGCCGCAGCAGAGGTTCTGAGCAAGAAGATTGCGAAGCTGATTCTTCTGGGAAATCCGGACAAGATTTACGCAGATGCGAAGGAGTACGGTGTGCACGTCAGCGATGCGACCATCGTGGATCCTCAGAACTGCGGGGATAAGCTGGACGAATATACCAATCTCCTGTACGAGCTCCGCAAGAATAAGGGAATGACTCCGGAGAAGGCAAGAGAGACCATTCTGTCCGATTACACGACCTTCGGTGTTCTGATGGTCAAGAACAACGAGGCAGACGGACTGGTATCCGGTGCCTGCCATTCCACCGCGAACACCCTTCGCCCGGCACTTCAGATTCTCCGCACCGCTCCTGGCGCCAAGGAGGTTTCCGGCTTCTTCATTCTGGATGTTCCGAACTGTGTTTACGGCCACAACGGAACCTTTATTTTCGCGGATGCCGGCCTGAACCAGGATCCGACCTCCGAGCAGCTTGCAGATATCGCAAATGCTTCCGCGAAGAGCTATCAGCAGCTGATTGCCGATGATCCGAAGGTTGCCTTCATTTCCCACTCCACGAAGGGCTCTGCGAAGCATCCGCTGGTGGACAAGGTGGTTGAGGCGGTCCGCATCGCGCATGAGCAGTATCCGGATCTTGTCTGCGACGGCGAGCTTCAGGCAGATGCCGCCATCGTTCCCGAGGTTGCAGCTTCCAAGGCTCCCGGAAGCGAAGTTGCAGGTCACGCCAACATTCTGATTTTCCCGAATCTGGACTGCGGCAACAACGCGTACAAGCTGGTTCAGCGCCTTGCCAAGGCGGACGCATACGGCCCGATGCTGCAGGGAATTGCCAAGCCGGTCAACGATCTGTCCCGCGGCTGCTTCTGGCAGGATATCGTCGGTGTTATCGCACTGACAGCGGTTCAGGCACAGGATCAGAACTAATAGAAAGGAACAGCCATGAATATTCTTGTTATCAACTGCGGAAGTTCTTCTTTGAAATTTCAGGTCATCGACACAGAGACCAGCGAGTGCATTGCCAAGGGCCTTTGCGAGCGAATCGGCATTGACGGCGTGATTACCTATGAGAATCTGCGCGTAAAGAGCGGAAAGATCAAGACCCAGACCCAGATCGAGGACCACAAGAAGGCAATCAGCCTGGTTCTGGATGCTCTGACGGATGCCGGAACCGGCGTCATCAAGTCCCTGAAGGAGATCGGAGCAGTCGGACACCGCATCGTACACGGCGGAGAGAAGTTCACCAAGTCGGTGATCATTGATGAGGATGTCATCGAGGCGATCCGCGAGGTTTCGGATCTGGCGCCGCTTCACAACCCGGCCAACCTGACCGGCATCCTTGCATGCCGCGCGCTGATGCCGGATACGCCGATGGTTGCTGTTTTTGACACCGCGTTCCATCAGACGATGCCTGCCAAGGCATATATGTATGCAATTCCGTGGAAGTACTACGACGAGTACAAGATCCGCCGCTACGGTTTCCACGGCACCTCTCACTCCTATGTATCGAAGGAGGTTGCGAAGTACCTCGGCAAGAAGCCGGAGGAACTGAAGACGATCGTCTGCCACCTTGGAAACGGCGCTTCCGTATCCGCGGTTGAATACGGCAAGTGCGTGGATACCTCTATGGGTCTGACGCCTCTGGAAGGTCTGATCATGGGAACCCGTTCCGGCGATCTGGATCCTGCCGTTGTCGATTACATTGCAGGCAAGGAGGGAATCAGCGCCTACGAAGTAGACCAGATCCTGAACAAGGAGTCCGGCGTTTACGCTCTTTCCGGAAACCTCTCCTCGGACTTCCGCGATCTGTGGAAGGCAAGACACGAGGGCAACAAGAAGGCGGAGCTTGCTCTGGATGCGTGGGCTTACCGCGTGGCAAAATACGTCGGTGCCTATGTCGCAGCGATGAACGGCGTGGATGTCATCTGCTTCACCGCAGGTGTCGGCGAGAACGACTGGGAGGCAAGAGCGCTGGTTTATCATTATCTCGGCTACCTCGGCATTGAGTTTGACGAGGAGAAGAATGCTGCAACCAGAGGAGAGATCGCGGAGATCTCGAAGCCTGGATCAAAGGTAAAGGTTATGGTATTCCCGACCAACGAGGAGCTTGCCATTGCCAAGGAGACCTACGCACTGGTTACGGAGTAAGCAGGCGGAGATTCCACGGGTTCCTGCCCATGCAAAACAAGAAAGTGCTTGACAACCATCCGGCATAACCATATAATCTGTTTTGCGTGTTTGAGGAATTACGAAGAGTAAGGAGGTGGTACTGATGTCAATTTGCCCTAAGAACAAATCTTCCAGAAGCCACAGAGATAAGAGAAGAGCTAACTGGAAAATGTCGGCTCCGACTCTTGTTAAGTGCAGCAAGTGCGGCGCATTAATGATGCCTCACAGAGTCTGCAAGAACTGCGGTTCTTACAATAAGAAAGAGATCATTAAGACAGAGGATTGATGTTTGTACATCGAAACTTCGACCCGGTATGGCGCAGGCTGTACCGGGTTTTTCTTGTCTTGTTGCAAACTGAGGGTATCTTTTGTATCATAGTCATTTGTGAGGGTGGCGTTTGCTTGCAAAGAGGCCTCCCGAAGAATGAAAAGGCTGGTGAGTATGGCAGATTATGTAAGAGTGGCAGTGGATGCCATGGGCGGCGACAACGCCCCTTCGGAAATCGTAAAGGGCGCGGTGGATGCGGCAGCTGCAAACGGGCAGGTGAAGATTCTGCTCCTGGGAGAGGAAGGGGCCGTTCAGGCGGAGCTTTCGAAATACACGTATCCGAAGGACCGCGTGGAGATCATTCCCACAACGGAAGTCATTGAGATGGCGGAGCCGCCGGTGAATGCCATCCGGACGAAGAAGGATTCCTCGATCGTGCGCGGCATGAAGATGGTGCACGAGGGGGAGGCGGATGCTTTTGTGACCGCGGGCTCGACCGGTGCCACGCTGGTCGGCGGACAGATCATCGTCGGCCGGATCAAGGGCATTGAGAGACCGCCGCTTGCGCCTCTTATGCCGACGGCAAAGGGACCGGTCCTTCTGATTGACTGCGGTGCGAACGTGGATGCAAGGGCATCTCAGCTCGTGCAGTTCGCGCAGATGGGCTCCATCTATATGGAGAATGTCGTCGGTATCCGCAATCCGAGAGTGGCGCTGTTCAACATCGGGGCGGAGGAAGAGAAGGGGAATGCCCTGGTCAAGGAGACGTATCCTCTTCTGAAGGAACTGGATGGCATCAACTTTGTCGGGAATATCGAGGCAAGAGATATCCCGGCCGGTGCGGCGGACGTGGTCGTCTGCGACGCGTTTACCGGCAATGCGATCCTGAAAATGTATGAGGGCGTGGCATCGACGCTGCTCGGGGAGATCAAGGGAGCCCTGATGTCGAGCCTTGCAGGCAAGATCGGCGGACTTCTCATCAAGCCATCCCTGAAATCCGTATTGAAGAAGTTCAGCGTCAGCTCCTACGGCGGGGCACCGCTTCTGGGGCTTCGAGGACTCGTGGTGAAGACGCACGGCAACTCGAAGGCAGTGGAGATTCAGCATTCCATCGAGCAGTGCGTGACGTTCCAGAAGGCGGGCATCAACGACCAGTTCAAGGACAGAATGCATCTGGTGGACCGGACGGTGAAGAAGACGCAGGAGAGCACAACCTGAATCCGTGCAGCGAAGGACGGACCGGAGAGGTCCGGCAGCGAAGCCTTCCTGCAGTATTCGGAGTGACCGGAGCGGCTGCAGGCAGAGAATATTTTTACATAGATCATTTTGATAGAGAGATTATCTTAATTTTTAAGAGGGGAACCCAATCATGAACGAAGATATGAAGAAACTGAAATCCATTATCGCAGATGTACTGAATGTTGATCCGGATGAGATCACACCGGACACCACCTTTACGGATGATCTCGGCGCAGATTCCCTGGATCTGTATCAGATCCTGATGGGCATTGAGGAAGAGTACGGAATCACGGTTCCGCAGGAGCAGACGGAGAACATCACGACGGTTGCAGAGGCACTGGAGCTGATCCGCAAGGCAACCGGCGAGGCGGACTGAGAAAACGCGGAGAGGAAACGGATGACGGAATCGGAAAGACCGGATACCGGCGAACTGGAAAAGCGCATCGGCTATACCTTCCACAACCGGTATCTGCTTGAGTGTGCTCTGACGCATACGTCCTATGCCAATGAGCAGCGCATTCGCAAATACGAAGACTATGAACGGCTGGAGTTTCTGGGAGATGCGGTCCTGGAGATGGTTTCCAGCGAGTTTCTCTATGGAAAATATCCCGAAAAGCGGGAGGGGGAGCTGACGAAGATCCGCGCTTCTCTTGTCTGCGAACCGGCGCTCGCCTTCTGCGCGCGCGACATCGATCTGGAGCGGTATATCCGCCTCGGGAAGGGAGAAGAGGCCGGCGGCGGCCGTGGGAAGGATTCCATCACCTCGGATGTCATGGAAGCGGTCATCGGGGCCATGTATCTGGACAGCCGTGATGTATCGGTGCCGCGGAATTTCATTCTCCAGTACGTGCTCTCGGACCTGGAGGGGAAGCTTCTGTTCTACGATGCGAAGTCCATTCTTCAGGAGCGCTGCCAGAAGGCCGGGAAGACGGTCTCCTATGAGATCCTCGGGGAGGATGGCCCCTGCCACGACAAGACCTATACCGTGGGCGTGCGGGTAGGCGGTGAGGAAACGGCGCAGGGGAGCGGGCGCTCCAAGAAGGCCGCGGAGCAGGCAGCCGCCTACCAGACCCTTCTTTCCTGGAAAAAGGCATGAGAACGGGTGTTTTGCAAGGGCATGGGTCCTTGCGGGACATGAGACGGCAGCATGGCCGGAGATCCGGCTGTGTTACAGGGTGACGAATGTATTTAAAGAGTATCGAAATTCAGGGCTTTAAGTCCTTTGCCAATAAAATCAAGCTGGAATTCCACAATGGTTTTACCGCGATTGTGGGACCGAACGGCTCCGGAAAATCCAACGTCGCCGACGCGGTGCGCTGGGTGCTCGGGGAGCAGAGAGTCAAGCAGCTCCGCGGCGGTTCCATGCAGGATGTCATTTTCGCGGGAACCGAGCTGAGAAAACCGCTTTCCAGCGCATATGTTGCCATTACCTTCGACAATTCGGACCACAAGCTTCCCGTGGATTACCAGGAAGTGACGGTGGCGCGAAGACTCTACCGGAGCGGCGAGAGTGAATATCTCCTGAACAATGTGCAGGTCCGCCTGCGCGATGTACAGGAGCTGTTTTATGATACCGGTATCGGCAAAGAGGGCTATTCCATCATCGGACAGGGCCAGATTGAGAAGATCCTTTCGGACAAGCCGGAGGACCGCAGAGAGCTGTTCGACGAGGCGGCCGGGATTGTGAAGTTCAAGCGCCGCAAGGAGCTCTCGGTCAAGAAGCTGGAGAACGAGAAGGCGAATCTCATCCGCGTCAACGACATTCTGACGGAGCTGGAGCGGCAGGTCGGCCCTCTGGAGAAGCAGTCGGAGAAGGCCCAGATCTATCTGAAGGCCCACGAGGAGCTGAAGAATCTGGATGTCAACCTGTTTCTGATGCAGAATGGCGAGACCATGAAGCAGCTGGAGGACCTGAAGGAGAAGCTCGGCATTGCCAGCGGCGATCTGGAACGCACCGGGCAGCAGTACGAGGAAACGAGAACGTCCTACGAGGAGCTCGGGACGGAGCTGGAGAACCTCGACCAGACGATTGAGACGACGCGGGGTGAGATTGCCCGCAGCAATGTGGTCCGGAATCAGCTGGAGACGCAGATCAAGGTGGCGGAGGAGTCGATCCGCTCGATGACGGGAAATGCCGAGCATTTCCGGACGCGCGAGGAGTCCGTCCGCGGAGAGATTGAGGAGAAGCAGAGGGAACGCGCTTCCATTGCGGACGGCAAATCCGGGATTGACACGCAGATGTCGGAGCTGGAGGCAAACCGGCAGGCGGCGGAGGAAGAGCTGGAGCGTGTTCAGGCGGATCAGAAGAGCTTAAGCGATGCGATTGATGAAAAGCGCTCCGCCCTGATGGACACCATTGCCAACCGCGGAACCATCAAGGCGAAGCTTGCGGCAATGACGACCCGCAGGGAGCAGTACGAGGTGCGCAAGTCTGAGCTGACCTCACGCCTTGTCCGCGCATCAAGTGATGAGGCGGAGCATGACCGCGAGCTGGAGCGCCTGCGCGGCGTGTTCGAGAAGGTCGCCGGTGAGGCGGCGGACCTCGGAGACCGCCAGAAGAAGCTGGAGGCGCAGATCGCGGAGAAGAAGAACGCACTCACTGCGGCGGATGAGAGACTTCGCTCCACCGAGGTGGAATATCATCAGGAGAAGTCGCGGCTGGATGCCCTGGCGAATCTGACCGAGCGCTATGAAGGCTTTGGCGGGAGCGTCAAGAAGGTCATGGAGCAGAAGGTGCGCGAGCCCGGACTGATCGGCGTGGTGGCGGACCTTGTCAAGACCGAGCCGAAATACGAGACGGCCATCGAGACCGCCCTTGGCGGCAGCATCCAGAATATTGTCACGAACGACGAGGACACGGCCAAGCGCATGATCGGCCTTTTGAAAAGAGAGAAGGCGGGACGTGCGACGTTCCTTCCTCTGACGGCAATCCGCAGCAGCCAGGGCTTCAACATGATGGGAGCTCTGAAGGAGCGGGGCGTTGTCGGCCTTGCCGATACGCTTGTCCGGACGGCACCGGAGTACCGGGATGTGGCAAGGTCCCTCCTTGGGCGGATTCTCGTAGTGGATCAGTACGACCACGCGGTGGAGATCTCCCGCAAATATCAGCAGAAGATCCGCATGGTGACGCTGGAGGGCGAGATGTTCATGCCGGGCGGCGCCATCAGCGGCGGTATGTTCCGCAACAGCTCGAACCTTCTGGGACGGCGCCGTGAAATTGCGGAGCTGGAGAAGCGGACGAAGGAGCTGAAGGACTCCATGGAGAAGCTCGAAGAAGAGACCGCTTCACTGCGTGAGGAGAGAAACCGCCTGCGGGCGGAGCAGGAAAGCGTCCGTGTGCAGCTGCAGGCGAAGTTCATCGAGCAGAATACGGCCCGGATGAACATCAATGCCGAGGAGGAGAGGAAGAAGGAATCCACAGAAGGGTACGATGCGCTGCGGGAAGAGAACGAGAGCATCGAGGAGACGAAGCAG
>DAIMKA010000014.1:7828-15727 GCA_036721955.1 Lachnospiraceae bacterium
CGACCGGGAGGAGCAGGAGATCCGAAAGGAACTGGCCGATTCTGAGGAGACCGAGGCAAGAGGAAGCGCCGAGGTTGAAGAGATGACCGGGAAGCTTTCCGGTCTCCGGAATCTGGAGGATGAGAAGCAGGCCGTTGTCCGGAAATGGGACATCGAGGTTCAGAAGAAGCGACAGAAGCAGGAATTCGAGGAGCAGGAGCTCTCCCGCGTGGACGGCGAGATCAGCCGGCTTACGATGGAGCTGAATGAGATTCTGGAGAGCATCCGCCAGGGCTCCGTGGAAATCGAGGATAAGAAGAAGAACATCGGAACGCTGAAGGAAACGATCGAGAGTGCACAGGAGGATCTTCAGGGAAAACAGGAGCTTCTGACGAAGAGTCAGGAGCGCAGGACGGAGCTTTCCGCAAGGCAGAAAAAAACACTCGAGGAGCGGGAGCATCTGGCCGAGGAAAAGACCAGGCTCGACAAGGAGGTCTTCCGCCTCGGAGAGCTCAGGAACAAATCCGAAGAGGCCATGGAGCGGCAGATCAGCTATCTGTGGAACGAATATGAGCTGACGCCGTCACAGGCCGCGGAGATGCGCGACGAAGAGATGAACGATCTTGCGAAGATGCGCACCCGCGCGGAGGAACTGAAGAAGCAGATCCGTTCTCTCGGAAACGTCAATGTCAACGCCATTCAGGAGTATCAGGACGTGAAGGAGCGCTACACCTTCCTCAAGGGCCAGCACGATGACCTGATCGCGGCGGCGCAGTCGCTGGAGAAGATCATCGAGGAGCTGGATGTCCAGATGCGCAGGCAGTTCAAGACGCAGTTCGCGCGGATTCAGACGGAGTTCGACAAGGTGTTCAAGCAGCTGTTCGGCGGAGGCTCCGGCAAGCTGGAGCTGATGGAGGATGCGGACATTCTGGAGGCAGGCGTGCGTGTCATCGCACAGCCGCCGGGCAAAAAGCTGGTCAACATGATGCAGATGTCGGGCGGAGAGAAATCGCTGACGGCGATTTCACTTCTTTTTGCCATTCAGAATCTGAAGCCCTCGCCGTTCTGCCTGCTGGACGAGATTGAGGCGGCACTGGATGAGAACAATGTTGTCCGGTACGCCGATTATCTGCGGAAGCTGACGGACAACACGCAGTTCATCGTCATCACGCACCGGCGGGGAACCATGGACCGGGCGGATCGGCTGTACGGGATCACGATGCAGGAGAAAGGTGTCTCGACTCTGGTTTCCGTGAGCCTGATTGACGAGAAGGATCTCGCGTCCTGAGAAGAATCCGGGAACGAAAGAGAACCTCCGCGGATGAAGGAAAGCTCCTTTTCGTGAAAGGGAGCAGGAGAATTTACAACCGTGAATCGGGAATCCGGACACGGACCGAACACGGAACAGGAACCGGCTGCGGCCTGAGGCGCGGCAGGAAGGATTACTTCGCATGGCAGAAGAGAAAAAGCATGGTTTTTTTGCCAGATTAAAGAGCGGACTGACGAAGACCCGCGACAACATTGTCGCCGGGATGAACCGTGTTTTCACGGGGCATACGGCAATTGATGATGATTTCTACGAGGAACTGGAAGAGATCATGATCATGGGCGATATGGGCGTTCAGACCACGGACCGGATTCTGGAGCAGCTCCGCACCCAGGTGAAGGAGCTTCACATCAAGGAACCCGTGAAGTGCCGGGATCTTCTGATCGAGGACATCCGCGGGCAGATGCAGGTGGATGAACACGCCTATGACTTTGAAGAGGGCCCGTCGGTGGTTCTCGTCATCGGCGTCAACGGCGTCGGCAAGACCACCTCGGTCGGAAAGCTGGCGGATATTTACAAGCGCAGGGGCAAAAAGGTTCTGATCGCGGCGGCGGATACCTTCCGCGCGGCCGCCTACGATCAGCTGAAGGTCTGGTCAGAGCGGGCCGGGGTGGAGATGATCGCCGGTGCGGAGGGAGCGGATCCCGCGAGCGTTGTCTATGATGCCGTGAATGCGGCGAAGGCAAGACACGCGGACATTCTTCTCTGCGATACGGCGGGACGCCTTCACAACAAAAAGAACCTGATGAATGAGCTGGAGAAGATCGGCAGAATCATTTCCCGAGAATATCCGGAGGCAAAGCGCGAGAACCTTGTGGTTCTGGATGCCGCGACCGGGCAGAATGCGCTCTCTCAGGCGAGGGAGTTTTCCCAGGTCACGAACCTTACCGGCATTGTCCTGACGAAGATGGACGGGTCATCCAAGGGAGGCATTGCGATTGCCGTACAGTCGGAGCTCGGAATTCCGGTCAAGTACATCGGCGTCGGCGAGCATCTGGAGGACCTGCAGCGCTTTGATCCGGACGAGTTCGTGCGTGCCCTCTTTGACACGGAGCCGGAGGAAACCGGCAGCGGAGAAACCCCGGAGGAAGAAGAAAGCGGGCGGAATGCGAACGGCGAAGCCGGAGGCGGCCCGGAGGGAGCGGAAGACACTCCGGGAACGAAGGAAAGTGCGGAGACGTCTTCGAAAGAGCCGGAGAAAGAAGACGACGAAGAAGATCCGTGGGCATTTTTCGCATCCATGCAGGATGCCAAGAATGGGCGGTAATGGTGTGCAGACAGCATGAAAAGGACGGATAAAAAGGACAGAAACGGACGAAAAGCGGACAAGCCTTTGAAGTCAGGCCGTGTCCGCGCGCATTTCTGGTATCAGGCCAATATCATTCTTCTTTGCAGCGTGACGCTCCTTTCCCTGGCGGCCTCGGTACTTTTCTTCCTGCAGACAAGAACGTCGCAGAAGGAGAAAAACGAGCTTTCCGGAAAACTGGAGGCCCTGGAAGGGGACCAGAAGACGCTCTACACCGAGGAAGAGGTGCAGGAGAAAATGGAACAGGCCAGGAGCAGCGCCGGGGAGACGGAGCGGCACCGGATTCTCATGCAGATCCAGTCGGACATGGAGTCCGGCGGCAGCACGGCGTCGATGCTGCGCAGCCTTTTTTCCGATGACATTGTCGTGGTCAGCGGAGGCAAGTACTATTTCTATCCGATTCTGAATTCGGTCTCCCGGAACGCCTTTCAGTCCGGGGATTTTTCCTTAAGCGATGACGGAAGACTGCAGTACGACGGCAAGGACAAGGTGACGCTTCAGTCCGGAATTGATGTGTCGGAGGAGAACGGAGACATCGACTGGACGCTGGTGTCGGAGGATGACATCGCGTTTGCCATGGTCTGCGCCGGCGGAAGGCTTTCCCCGGACGAGAATGAGGAGTCCGGCGGCGGTATTGCGGATGATGAGAAGATGGGAGAGAACATTGAGGGAGCCTCCAAGGCGGGGCTGAATGTCGGTGTCTCCTACATTCTCGGCGCGACTTCGAAGGATGAGGCGGAGACGGAGGCAGCGCATCTGGTCGGACGCTTGGAACCGTATCAGAGCCGGGTGACGTATCCGGTTGCGGTCTGGGTCAACGTTCCGTCGGAGACGGACCGGACGGCGGGGCAGAGCCGCGCGGAGTGGACGGATTATGTGCTGACCTTCTGCGAGAAGCTGGAGGAGGCCGGCTATCAGCCGATGATTTACGGGAACCTCGCATCCTTCGTGATGATGCTGAATATGGAAGATCTGGAAAAATACGACAAGTGGATTGCCAACACCGGAGCAGGCCTGTATTTTCCCTATCAATTCAGCATGTGGCAGTATTCCGTAAACGGAACGGTGCCCGGAATCACAACGGAGGTCGGGCTGGACGCAAGCCTCACGATCGGGTGAGCTGCGGTGCGGCCGGCATGAATGATGGCCTGCGGGAAATTCCGGGGAGCGGAACGCGTTTTTTGCCTCAGCAGGGGATCAAAAGGATTCACAGGAGTTTCGGACGGCAGCGGAGCGTGTGTCAAGAAAAAATACTTGACACATGTTCCGCTGTTTTGTATGATAAGCGAGTTGTTATGCGACGTACAAGAGCCGCAGGCGAAACCGGGGTTGCAGAATGGAGCAGATCGTAGAGCAGGGAATGTTATATGACTTTTACGGGCCGCTTCTTACGAAGCACCAGCAGGAGATTTATGAGCTAGTGGTTTATCAGAACCTCTCGCTGAACGAGATTGCGGAGCAGAACGGCATCAGCAAGCAGGCCGTCTCTGACCTGGTCCGCCGTGCAACGGTGCAGATGCAGGGCTATGAGAAGAGCCTCGGCATGATTGAGAGATTCCGGAGAATCCGAAGGAGCTGCGAGAAGCTCACGGAAGAGGCGGGAAGACTCCGGGATGCGGAGGAAGCGGAGGCCTTCCGGAAGATCGCGGAAGAGATCCGCAGGGAACTGTAGAAAGAGAACAGGCTCCGGACCGTGCGCGGGCAATCCGCCGCAGGAGTCCCGGCAGGAAATACAGCTATGGCATTTGAGAGTTTATCGGACAAACTGAACCGCGTATTCGCGAAGCTTCGCGGAAAAGGGAAGCTTTCGGAGAAGGACGTACAGGAGGCGCTGAAGGAAGTCAAGATGGCGCTCCTCGAGGCGGATGTCAACTTCCGTGTGGTGAAGCAGTTCATCGCGTCCATTCAGGAGCGGGCAGTCGGATCCGAGGTCATGAACGGACTGAATCCGGCGCAGCAGGTCATCAAGATTGTCGATGAAGAGATGATCCGGCTGATGGGATCGGAGACCACGGAGCTGTCGTTCCAGCCGGGCAAGGCCGTCACCGTGATCATGATGGCAGGTCTTCAGGGCTCCGGTAAGACGACGACGGCATCGAAGCTTGCAGGGAAGCTGAAGCTCAAGGGAAAAAAGCCCCTTCTTGCGGCGCTGGACGTCTATCGCCCCGGTGCCATCCGGCAGCTGCAGGTGAACGGAGAGAAGGTCGGGGTCCCTGTTTTTGAAATGGGAGATTCCAAAAGCCCCGTTGACATTGCAAAGGCAGCTCTCGCACACGCTGAGAAGAACGGCAATGACGTGCTGTTTCTGGATACGGCGGGCCGTCTTCAGATCGACGATGAGATGATGGAGGAGCTTCAGAAGATCAAGGAAGCGGTGACGGTTCACGAGACCATTCTGGTGGTCGATGCGATGACCGGCCAGGAGGCCGTCAACGTCGCGAAGACCTTTGATGAGAAGGTCGGTGTGGACGGCGTCATTCTCTCGAAGATGGACGGCGACACGAGAGGCGGTGCGGCGCTTTCCGTCAAGGCGGTGACCGGACGTCCGATCCTGTATGTCGGCATGGGCGAGAAGCTCTCGGATCTGGAGCAGTTCTATCCGGACCGCATGGCATCCCGGATCCTCGGAATGGGCGATGTCCTGACGCTGATTGAGAAGGCACAGGAGAATCAGACCGAAGAGGATGAGAAGAAGGGCCGCGAGATGGCCTCGAAGCTCGGCAAAGGGAAGTTTGATTTTAACGACTATCTGGAGAGCATGAACCAGATGCGCAAGATGGGAGGCCTTTCCAGCATTCTGGGAATGCTGCCCGGCATGGGCATCAGCAAGGATCAGCTGGACGGAGCCATCGATGAGAAGAAGATGGCCAGGATGGAAGCCATTGTCCTGTCCATGACACCCGAGGAGCGGGCAAACCCCAAGCTCCTCACCCCGCAGCGCAAGTACCGGATCGCCAAGGGCTCCGGCAATGACATTGCGGAGGTCAACCGCTTCATCAAGCAGTTCAAGCAGATGCAGGATATGGTGAAGAAGATGGGCGGCATGAAGAAGAGACGCCACGGAAATCCTTTCGGCGGAATGCCGGGGGGCTTCGGCGGAATGGGCGGTCTCGGAGGACGGGGAGGATTCCCGTTCCGCTGAATTACGGTAACGACAGACGGCAGGAGCCGCCTGTGTTGCAGATGACACGAAGAACCGGTGCGGCGGCATGCCGCAGTGCGAAGGTGTCAGCAGAATAGATTCATTTACATATTTTTATTTTGAGGAGGAAACTATCATGGTAAAGATCAGACTTGCAAGAATCGGTGAGAAGAAGGTTCCGATTTATCGTATCGTTGTTCAGGAGTCTTCCGTTCCGCGCAATGGAAAGACCATTGATTCCATCGGCTACTATGATCCCAACACCGAGCCCGCAACCATCCGCATCGATGCAGAGAAGGCAGATGAGTGGATCAAGAAGGGCGCTCAGCCGACCGATGTTGTAAAGAAACTGATGAAGAAGGCAGCAAAGGCCAACTGATCATTGTTACCCTTAGAGAAAAGCCGGCGGACCGGCTTTTCCTTAGCAAACAGTGTCTGACAACTGGAAAAGAGGGATTCGATGATGAAGGAACTGGTCGAGGTGATTGCGAAGGCGCTCGTGGAGCATCCGGACGAGGTCGCAGTCAGAGAAAGAACCGAGGGAAAGGTCATCAAGGTTGACTTGTATGTCGCTCCCGCGGATATGGGAAAGGTCATCGGACGTCAGGGACGGATCGCGAAGGCGATCCGCGCTGTTGTCAAGGCGGCTGCGACCCGGGAGGACGTGGCAGTTGATGTGAACATTGACTCCACGGACATGCTGAAGGAAGATGACGCGGCTGCGCAGAGTCAGGAAGAGGGCTCCGGCGGGAACGCGGAAAAGGGCGATACGTTATGACGGACCGCTTTCAGGTTGGTGTCATTGCCAGTACCCACGGCGTGCGGGGAGATGTGAAGGTTTTCCCGACCACCGATGACCCGGCGCGCTTCCGGAAGCTGAAGAAGGTGTATCTGACCTTCCGCGGGAAAACGCAGGAGCACAGCGTCAGCGCCGTGCGGCTTCAGGGAAAATTCGTGATCCTGCATCTTTCGGACATTGAGAGTCCGGAGGAGGCACGGCTTTACCGGAATCTTCCGCTGATGATTGACCGGGCGGACGCCATGCCGCTGGAGGAAGGCCGCTGGTACATTCCGGATCTGATCGGGATGAAGGTGCTGGAGGATGACGGGAGCGTTCTCGGAACGCTGACGGATGTTCTGCAGACCGGTGCCAACGATGTATACGAAGTGCGGACAGAGGATGGAGAGAGCATCCTGATTCCCGCGATCCGCGACTGCATCCTGGATGTCAGTCCGGAAGAGGGGATCATGAAGGTTCATCTGCTGCCCGGATTGAGAGATTTGCAGAAGAAATGAATTTTCACATTCTTACGCTGTTTCCGGAGATGGTGACGGACGGACTGAATACCAGCATTCTGGGCCGCGCGATGGCGCAGGGACTGATTCATGCGGAAGCGGTCAACATCCGTGACTATACGAACAACCGCCACGGCAAGGTGGATGATTACATCTACGGCGGCGGTGCGGGGCTTCTGATGCAGGCACAGCCTGTGTACGATGCCTGGAAGGCAGTGGAAGAACGGATTCAGAACCGGCGGGCGAAAACGCTTTCGGGAGAACTGGCCGGGGATCCGCAGGAAGAAGCAGCAGAGCGAAAGCCCGGGAAAAGAACCCGGGTGGTCTATCTGACTCCGGTCGGCCGCACGTTCAACCAGAGCATGGCGGAGGAGTTCTCCAAAGAGGAGGATCTCATTCTCCTGTGCGGTCATTATGAGGGAATCGACGAACGCGTCATTGAGGAAATCGTGACGGATCCGGTTTCCATCGGGGATTTCGTTCTGACCGGCGGAGAGCTGCCGGCGATGATGATCGTGGATGCGGTTTCGAGGCTGGTTCCCGGAGTTCTCGGGAATGAGGTCTCCGCGGAGACGGATTCCTTTCAGGACGGGCTTCTGGAGTACCCCCAGTATTCGAGGCCGGAGGAGTGGAACGGAAGGAAGGTTCCGGACATTCTGCTCTCCGGAGATCACGCGAAGGTAGACGCCTGGCGGCTGGAGCAGTCCCTTCTCCGGACGAAGAAGATCCGGCCGGATCTGTACGATGCCTGGAAAGCGGCGCATCCGGATCCGCCGCCGAAACCAAGAAGAAGGTAACTGTTCTGAACAGTTAACAAAAAGTCGGAAGCGGATGCTTGCATGTGAGTCC
>DAIMKA010000014.1:15737-17573 GCA_036721955.1 Lachnospiraceae bacterium
AGAAGGTAACTGTTCTGAACATCTCGAATTTTCGTACGAAAATTCGAGATGTTGCCGGTCAGAGTCCCTTCGGGACTTGACCGCATGGCAATTTTTGACGTGAATATGCCCGCAGGCGGTCAATTACGTCGAAAATTGCCATGTGCGGAACAGTTAACAAAAAGTCGGAAGCGGATGCTTGCATGTGAGTCCGCAATATGGTACTATCATCCATGCTGTGTTTCATGCGCAGCGGGAACAATATGTCAGGAGATGGTCCTCTGCCGGGGAACGGTCGGCAATCTGCCGCGAAGATGCCGTTTCACGATGTCTGCAAGGGCAGACGGGAGAACGGGTAAGAACATCCGGAAAAGGAGAAAGAAATGAGCATTATCAGCGAAATCGAAGAAGCCCAGAAGAAAGAAGTATCCCAGTTCAACGTTGGTGACACCGTTCGTGTTCACAACAGAATTGAAGAGGGAAAGCGTTCCAGAGTCCAGATCTTTGAGGGAACTGTCCTGAAGATCCAGGGCGGCGGAAGCCGGAAGACCTTTACCGTTCGCAAGGAGTCCAGCGGAATCGGCGTTGAGAAGACCTGGCCGCTGTATTCTCCCAACGTAGAGAAGGTAGAAGTTGTCCGTCATGGTAAGGTAAGAAGAGCGAAGCTGAACTATCTGAGAAACCTCAGCGGCAAGAAGGCTAAGGTTAAGGAGCAGATTCGCTGATCCTCTGGGAAGAGAGTTTCTTTCGGGGCCGCACTGATTTGCAGTGCGGCCTTTTTATATCGGAAGAGGGAAAACGAATGATGCGAAGAAAACGCAGACGCAGCCGCTATTCATCGGGCCTTTCCTTTTATGAAGATAAGAATACCGTCAACACGACCCGGATCGTGGAGGGAATCCTCTGGCTCTGCTATACGGTGATCGCGCTGTTTTTCGCGGTGATGTGCTTCAAGTGCTTCGGGTTCCGCGTGAGCGTCCTGGGCAATTCCATGGAACCGGGCATCGTGCAGGGACAGAATGTCTTTGTGAACAAGCTCGCGTACCGGATGTCGACTCCGGAGCGGGGCAATGTCGTGGCGTTTTACCCGGGCGGGGACAGCCAGATGCATCCGTCGGTCAAACGGATCGTGGCGATTCCGGGGGACTCCGTGCAGGTGCTGAACGGTGTGCTCCTCATTAACGGCGTTCCCTGCACCTATTCGGATGCCTATGCGTCCATTTCGGATCCGGGCCTTGCCGCGGACATGGAGATCATGGAGGACGGACAGTACTTTGTGATGGGCGACAATCCGGACGAGAGCGAGGACTCCCGCTCGGCGGGAATCGGCACCGTGCAGGAGGAAGACATCATCGGAAGCGTGTGGCTCGCGCTTCCCGCTGAAGGGTCGGGCCTTCACAGAGTACGGTGAAAAAAGGGTATCGAGGGAGAGAAGAAATGGATTATCAGTGGTATCCGGGACATATGACAAAGGCAAAGCGGATGATGCAGGAAAACGTCCGCCTCGTGGATCTGGTCATTGAGATCCTTGACGCGCGCGTGCCGCTTTCCAGCCGCAATCCGGATGTGGACCAGCTGGCGCAGGGCAAACAGCGGATGGTGATTCTGAGCAAGGCGGACCTTGCGGATCCGAAGCTGACGGCGCAGTTCACGGACTATTTTGCGAAAAAGGGCATTGCGGCGATTGCGCTGGACGCCCGAACGAAAAAAGCCAATGCACAGATCATGAAGACCCTTCAGAGGATCACGAAGGAGAAAAAGGAGCGGGATCTTAAGCGCGGGATCCGGAACCGCCCGGTCCGCGCAATGATCTGCGGGATTCCGAACGTGGGAAAGTCGACCTTTATCAACTCTCTC
>DAIMKA010000015.1:0-17398 GCA_036721955.1 Lachnospiraceae bacterium
GGGTGATGGTTCCGCCGCCCGCCGTGTTCTCCACCGCATTCTCCAGAATGCACAAAAAGGCCAGCTCAAGGCCCGCCTTGCCGCCGATCACCTCTTGCGGCATTCCTTCTGTCATTTCCACTGAGAAAATGACCCCCTTCTGCCTGCACTGCGGCCAGATCACCAGCCGCACGAGATCCAGGCACGACTTCACCGAGAAGCGGTCCTCCGCGGCCGGCATCCGTCCGCTCGGATTCAGCTTCGAAATGGCGGCAAGATCACTCATATACTCCGGCATCACCGAAGCTGCTTCCTCAATCTTCTCTGCCTGCTCCCGGATCTTCTCCGGGTTCTTCTCCCCGCGTACCGTCCGGACTGCACTCTGGATGCTGCCCATCTGTCCGCGCAGAAGGCTCTCCATCCGGAGGATGGACTTGTCCTTCTCCTTCGAGAGGATTCTCTGATCCACATCCCTCTTCTTCAGAGACAGTTCCTTCTGCGACAGATCCTTCTGCATCCGGAGAACCGTTCCCTCCAGCTCTGCCTTTCCGGATTTTTCCTTTTCCAGCTTTTCTTCCATCTGAAGGCGCAGGCTTTCCTGTTTCTTTTCCGCCTTCCCGGCTTCTTCCTTCCGCGCCTCTTCGATTCCGGTTTTCAGCCGCTTCTCCCAGTCTTCTTCGGACTGCTGTGCCTTCTTCTCCGCACCGGAAACCTTCCATTCCAGCTTCAGGATGCGGTCCTGATACTCACGGTCGGACTGGCTTTTTTTCGCTTCCAGCGCATGCAGCTTCTCCTCGAGCTCTTTTCTTCCGGCCTCGGCGGCCTCTGCCGCTTCCTTTGCTGTGGCAAGCTCCTTCTCCAGCGCCTCTTTTGCCTCGCTGTTTTTCTTTTTTTCCTCCTTCCAGGCCGCCGTAAACTGATCCGCGACTTCCCGCCTGGTCTTCTCGACGGCTGCCTTCTTCTCCTTGCCTGCCTGTTCCAGCTTGGTCCGGATCAGCTTCGCTGCCGCCTCCGATTCCTCCCTGGCAATCCGGGCGGCTTCCTCGATCTGCTGCCTTGCTCTTTCCTCAATTGCGCCGGCGTCTGCCGCCTGCGGCTTCCCGGCATTTTTATGCCTCGCTGAGGCAAAATCCGCGAATGCGGTTTTGCCGAATGCGGCAGCCGGTGCGTCAGCACCGATGCTGCAGTTTGAAAGTGACATATCAATGTCACTTTCAAACTTATTCTTCTCGGCAAGCTTCGCCTTCAGGGCGCGGATTTCCTTCTTTTTCTCCCTCTCCGCCTCCTGCATCACATCACTGATCTCATCAAAGGTCAGGTAGAGTACCGTCCTGCTGCCGTCCTTGCAGACCGCCGCAACGGACATGTGGCATGGAATCTTCGTCTTTTTGTCACCTGCAAGAAGCGTCACCCGCATGGCAAGGGGCTTCGGCTTCTTCAGGGCGCCCATCTCTCCCACCAGGGTGATCATCCGCTTCTGATCCTCCTGCGGCATCATGAAAAAGACGTTCTGATCCATCCTCTCATAGACCGCCGCTTCTTCCATACCGAGTCTTCGGAGAAACCAGCCGCTGACATACATCACACGAATATCATTTCCCATCACCGTCAGTGTCATCACGCCGCTCGGAAGTGCGTCCGCGAAGCTCCGGATCTGCTCCACATCCGTCCGCAGATACTTGCGCGACATTCCTACATATACAATGGAAAAGCCGACTCCCTCCCGGTGAAGCGCCAGCGTGCAGCGGATGTTGATGGACGACTCCTCGTGCTTCGGAATCAGGTTGACGTCAAATACGGCGATGGTCGTCGTTTCCAGTCCCGGTGCCGAGCGGATGGACGCAATATCCACGTTGTACGCCTTCGGATCCTCCTGCAGTGCCTCCCGCAGGAACTCATGAATGGAGCGCACGCTCTTCAGATGCCGGATTTCATTCGGCGTAATCCAGATGATGTCATCCGCCAGAAATGCGCTGGTCGCATCCGCATCTTTTTTATTAAAAAAGGCTGTCAGGAAATCTTTTCCAAAATCAATGGCACTCTGCATGTTCTTAATCTTTCTGATACAATGTAATTATTCCGCACATGCTGATTTTCGCAGGGAAATCCGGGATGTGCCGAATCATTACGATACAAAATTGATCTTCATTCCGGTGTTTACAGTATAACATTCCCATGGAGGCATCCGATATGTCAGCGAACGAGAAAAACACACGAAAATCCCCCGCTTCCTCTGCAGGCGATGCGGCAGAGCGCGGAGAAATCATCACCCTGACCGACGATCAGGGAAATGAGATTGATTTCGAATTTCTGGATCTCATCGAATATTCGGCGGACAGCTATGCGGTTCTGATTCCCACGGATGAGGATGCGGATCAGGTTCTGATCTTCAAGGTCGAGAATGCCAGCCTCGAAGACAACACCTTCACGCCGGTGGAGGACGCAGATCTCGCCCAGGCCGTTTTCGAGCTGTTCAAGACGAAGAACAGGGAATACTTCGACTTCTCCTGATCACCGCCAGATCCGGACTTTTATTTTCCCGCCGGAGGCCGCCGGACTTTTCCGGGCGGCTGAGAATACAGGATTGCCTGCCGTTTTCCCTATTCCAGAAAATGCAGCTTCTCGGGAAGGAACCGGATGCGGATGTGATCCGCCCTTCTTTCCACTTCTCCGTCCGTATGAACCCAGAGAGGTTCGCCGGTCCGGATTTCGATGCTGCTCCCGGAAAGCGCGTGAATACAGGAAAACCGTTCATGTTTTCCGAACGGGACAAAGGGAAAGACCCGGTAAAATGCGCGGTTGTGCTCCGGATCCGCAACGCACAGATTCAGCACGCCGTCATCCGGATCCGCCTCCGGAGAAAACCGGAAGCCCCCTCCTTCGTACTGGTGATTCATTCCCGCCAGAAGGAACAGATGCCGGTAATGGATTTCCTGTCTGTCTCCGTTCTGTTCCAGAGTCACATCTGCGCTCCCGCTTCTCTGGCTGCGCACCATCCGGAAGGCCGAGGCAATATAGATCAGCTTTCCGAGTCCGATCCGGTTCAGAACGGCCTTGTAGCGCGAATGTCCCGCCATCTCACAGATCCCGGCATCAAACCCGATGCCGCAGCTCACCGCGAAGCGCCTGCTTCTCCCGGTGTCCTCATAACAGACTTCTCCGATGTCGCAGGTGCGGCAGACCTTTCCGTTCAGAATTTTCTCCGCAATCTTCTCCGGATTCCCGGGAAGCTCCATGTCCCGCACCAGATCGTTTCCAGATCACGCCGGAATATGCGCGAAGAGAATTCTCCCCGGATGCTCCAGTCCGTTGACCGCCTCATTGACCGAACCGTCTCCTCCCACGGTGACAATACAGCATTCTTCCGGATATCTGCTCTCCAGTTCATGACAGATCCCGGCAATGCCGTGATCCTTCGAGGAGTAATGTACTTCATATTGCTGTCCGCTTCCGGCAAAAACCGGCTCCAGCCTCTTCCATATTTTTCCGGTTCTCCCGGATGCTCCAGCCGGATTCACAACCACGTGAAAGACCATATTCCTTCCTTTTCCGCAGCCCTTCTGCGGCAGACCCGCAATTCCCCGGTCATGATTTTCCCGATGCCGGTTCCTTCGCTGTGATTTTCTGTACGCGCCGGTCAAAGGTGAAGATTCCGTTGATCTCTTCCTCCACATCGGACAGCTGCGTATAAACGTATCCGCAGAATCCGTCCTTCTGCAGTTCTTCCGCTCCCCGGATCAGACGCTCGTATCCTTTCTGCAGCTCTTCCTGTGTGTGCGCTCTTCCATACCCATAGCTTTTCTCCGCGCAGGTATGTTCCGGCACCGCATACGGAAGACCGCCGAATTCCGAAAGGACACGGATTCTCTCATCCTTCCGGTCAAAGTTCAGCTTCAGATAATAGTGATGGATGCTCTGGAAATCCCCGCACCCCTGATCAAACCAGCCGCTCGCCGCATCAATCAGATGCTCCGGATCCGTTCTCCGGGCCAGCGCGGTCAGCCGCTTCGTCTCAAACTGTCCCCAACCTTCATTAAAAATCACCCAGCTGCAGATGCAGGGATGACTTTTCAGAAGACGGATGGTCTGTACCAGCTCCCGCTCAAACTCTTCTCTTCCCTCCGCACTGGTCCTCGAGAACAGATACGGATGTGCATCACTGATTCTCCTGGGAAACTGCTGAAAGAAGGTCGCCGCATAGGTGACGAACCAGCTCCGGATCGGGCCGCCCCCGCAGACCATATCCTGCCACACCGTCATCCCGAGACGGTCACAGTGGTAATACCACCGCTCCGGTTCGATTTTGATGTGCTTGCGGATCATGTTGAAGCCGAGCTGTTTCATCCGGACAATGTCGAAAATCAGCGCTTCATCGGACGGCGCCGTATACAGCCCGTCTGACCAGTAGCCCTGATCCAGAACGCCCCGCAGGAATTCCTCCCGGTGGTTGAGGAACAGCTTCTTCGGGCCGTCTCCGTATTTCTCCGATGTAAACCTCCGGACGGCGAAATAGCTCTCTGCGCGGTCCGCATCTTCTCCTTCTCCCAGAGAAACCGTCAGGCCGTACAGCCAGGGTTCCTCCGGGCTCCAGCGCTTCGGCTCCGGAATCCTGACCCTGATTTCCTCATTGGACATTCCGGAAATTTCAAACAGTGCCTCCTGCCGCAGTTTCTCCAGATCCTCCGGCTGCCGCAGATATTCCGCATTCCGGAGGGCAGGCTTCCGGACGGTCAGGACAACCGGAAGATTCTGATCCGCGTGAACCGTGATCCGGACACCGCTTCCGTCTGCCTCCTGCCTGGTTTCAACCCGTTCGATCTCGTGCTCCGGCACCTCTTCCAGCCAGACGCTCTGCCAGATTCCGCTCGTTGCGGTATAGAACATCCCGCCGCTCCGGAGTTTCTGCTTGCCCCGCGCATGACAGGAAGTATCCGAATCATCCTGCACACATACCGCAAGCTCGTTCTCTCCGTCCATAAGAAACGCGCTGATTTCCAGCGTAAACGGAAGATATCCGCCCATGTGACTTCCTGCAGAATGTCCGTTCACCCATACCTTTGCACTCTGATCCACGGCGCCGAAGTGCAGAAGGACCTTTCGTCCTCTCCGGTGTCCGGAAAATACAAAGCTTCGGCGGTACCAGAGAAGCTCCCCCGGAAGAAGCTGGCGCAGAACACCGGAAAGCGCGCATTCCGGTGAAAAGGGAACCCGGATGATCCCGTCCATCGCCTGAGGAAACCCGTTTTCTTCCCCGGTTTCCTGTTCTTCCTGCACTTCCGGCTGTTTGATGCGGACCGGTGTTTTACTCCGCGCAGGTCCTGTCTTTTTCCGGATCGCGTACTCCCAGTTTCCATTCAGGCAGGTCCATCTCCTTCTGACAAGAGAGGGCCGCGGGTATTCCGGAAGCGGTATCTTTTCCGGATTTTCCCGAAGCTCTTCTCCCCACTTCGTCCACAGCTGTTTCATGTTCCGCTTTCTTCTCCGCTCAGATTCTTCCCGCTTTTTTCTCCGCGTCCAGGAATTTCCAGTAATCCTCATAATTCCGGCGCAGCAGCTCCGGTGTCGGGAGCTCATACGGACACTTCTTCGTGCACTGACGGCAGTTCCGGCATCCTTCAATCTTCTTCATCTCATTCTGCCAGTACTCCGAAAGCCAGCCCGCTGACGGAGCGCGGCGGAGCATCAGGCTCATTCTGGCGCACTGATTGATCTGGATGCCTGCCGGACAGGGCATGCAGTAGCCGCAGCCCCGGCAGAATTCACCGGACAGCTCTTTTCTTTCCTTTTCAATATATTCTTCAATTTCCGGCGTCATCTCCGGCGTCTTGTCCATGTAGGAGAGCCACTCCTCCAGTTCTTCCTCCTTCTGGATTCCCCAGATCGGCAGGACATCATCGAACTGCTGCATGAAGGCCATGGCTGCCTCCGACCGGTTGATCAGACCACCCGCCAGGCCTTTCATCGCAATGAAGCCTACATTGTGCTCCCGGCACAGATCCTTCAGCTTCATTTCCAGATCTCCCGCCAGATAGGAGAACGGAAACTGCATGGTCTCATACAGATCCGATTCCACGATTTCATAAGCAACCTTAATCCGGTGGCTGGTTGCTGCAATGTGACGGATTTTCCCCTGTGCCTTTGCCTCCAGCATGCACTCATACATGCCGGTTCCGTCTCCCGGCCGCCAGCACTGCCCCATCTGATGGAACTGATAGACATCAATGTAATCCGTCTGCAGCATGGCAAGCGATGTTTCCAGATCCTTCCAGAAATCTTCGGGAGTTTTCGCCGCCGTCTTGGTCGCAATGTAAATCTGATCCCGCGGGACAAAGCCGCCGCCGAATGCCTTCCCCAGCTTCTCTTCACTGTCGGAATACGCCCTTGCCGTGTCAAAATAGCGCATTCCTCCCTCATATGCCCGTCGAAGGATCCGCACGGCCGTGTCCATATCCCGGCGCTGCACCGGCAGAGCCCCGAATCCATTCTGAGGGACACAGATCCCCGTTTTGCCCAATGTAATGTTCTTCATCGCGTTTTCCTCCATCGTGATAAATGCCGGGTTCCCTGTCCCGGAATGTCCGCGCACTCCTGAAATCAGCAGGTGCGGAATAAGTATACCATGATGCCGCCCCGGCTTTCGTCAAATGAAACAGAAATGAAGATCTGTACCTTGACGAAACCATCGTCAGTGACGAAGATAGATATCGTTATACAGGGTCCGGCGATGCCGGATCAGTCTGTGTTCATGCCGCGCCGATTGAAAACGGCCGCTGCCTGAAGACCCTCCCCGGTCCGTGACAGCCCGCGGCGGAAGGAGAAGGTATAAAAGAAATGAAACACACCGCATCCAGGACCTGGGACAGCCCTCAGAGGATCTCTTCCTACTTCCGGAAGGAATGGAAGATCCTCCTGATCGTCACTGTCTCGGGTCTTATTTATAATCTCGGGCTTCTGGCAGGCCCCTGGTTCGAGGGCCGCATGGCCCAGTGTCTGGTTGATCTTGCCCGTGGGGCAGCAGCCTTTCCGGACATGGTCCGTCTCGTTCTGGCCTATCTTGCCGTCATCGCTCTTGTTCAGTGCTCGCGCTTCTTAAAGCGTCTGTATGTGCGCCACTTTGCCAACAACATCAGCCGCAGCATGAAGGAAAATCTCTACGCCAACCTGCTTCACAAAAGCCGCGGTGAGCTCTCCGGCGAAAATGTCGGCACGATCCTGACCAAGGCCATTTCGGATGTCGATGCCTGTGCCGAGGGCATGCGCAAATTCACGACGGAAATCTTCGATACCGGCGTGGCCCTCGCCGCCTACGTCGGCATGCTCCTGTACTACGACCTTCGTCTGGCCCTTCTGTGCCTGATTTTCCCGCCCGTGTCCTACTACATCGCCGAGAAAATGAAAACGCTGGTGCAGAAAACCGGTGCTGCTTCCCGCGAAAGTGCGGGCCGCCTTTCCGCCGCGACCATGGACCGCGTCTCCGGCGCCCTGACCTACCGCGTCTTCGGATGCGAAGAGCAGCGCGGAGAAGATTATGAGCGGCATCTCGCCGACTACGAGAAGCGAGCCGTCCGCGCCAATGTCTGGGTACAGATTATGCCCCCCATCTATCAGATGATCTCCATGATCAGCATCCTGTTCATTCTGTATTTCGGCTCCCGGAACATTCTCGGAACCGGCTGGTCCGTCTGGAACATCGCGTCCTTCACGACCTTCCTTTCCTGCTACACCAAACTCAGCGTCAAATCCTCTCACGCCGCCAAGCTCTTCAACGCGGTTCAGAAGGCCCAGGTGTCCTGGAAGAGAATCCGCCCGCTTCTTGCAAGCGTACCAAAGGATCCCCCGCTTCCCATTTCCGAAGCCGGTGTCCTGAAGGCAACGGATCTTTCGTTCTCCTACGCGGACAAAAATGTTTTCCATGGCCTCTCCTTCACCGCGCATCCCGGAGAAATCATCGGCATAACGGGTCCGGTTGCCTGCGGGAAATCCACACTCGGCCGAAGCTTTCTTGGCGAGGAGCCATACCAGGGAAGCATTCAGTTCTCTTCCCGGGAGCTTGACACCATGCCCGCAGAGCTTCTGCACAGCATCATCGGTTATCTCGGGCATGACCCCGAGCTTCTCAGTGATACCATCCGGGCGAACATTCTCATGGGCGACGAGAAGGATCCCATGCCCTTTGTCCGTGCGGTCTGCCTGACTCCGGATCTTGCCGACATGCCGGAAGGGCTGGATACTCTCATCGGAGACGGAGGCGTGCGTCTCTCCGGCGGCCAGCAGAAGCGCGTTGCCCTTGCCCGTACGCTGGCACATCCGAGGCCCGTTCTCATTCTGGATGATCCGTTCTCCGCGCTGGACCGCAGAACGGAAGAAGAAATTTTCACAAATCTGCAGCGCATTGTGAAGGAGCAGAATCTCATCGTTCTTCTGATCTCGCACCGCCTGTCCCTGTTCCCGAAAACCAGTCAGGTGATCTGGATGGAAAACGGTCAGGTCACGGTTTCCACCCACGAAAAGCTCCTTGCCTCATCGCCGCATTACGCGCAGCTGTATGAGACACAGGCAGCAGAATCCGCTCCGGTCCTGGGAGGTGCAGAATGAAAACACCGAAAAAAGAACATCCTTCTTTTGTCATCATCCTTCAGGTCATCCGGAGACATTTTCTTCTGTCCCTCGGAATTCTGCTTCTGATCGTCGGCGCCGTGATCTGTTCCCTCCTTCCTCCGCTCGTTCTGGAGAAAATCGTGAACCGCCTCGCCGCAGGATCCGGGATCTCCGCCGCGCTTGCCGCGCTGTATTTCCTGCTGCTGTCGCTCGCCGGCCTCTGCGGCAGTGCCCGTGACGGCCTTCTTACCGTATTCGGTCAGAAAATCATCCGGAGCCTCCGCCATGCCCTGTGCGCCAAGCTCTCCCGCCTTCCCGCGGGGACCATCTCCGCACAGGATCCCGGCGCGGTGGTCTCCCGCTTCGTCGGAGACGCGGACACGGTGGAAAATCTCTTCACGGACGGCATCGCCAGCATGTTCGCCGACGCCTGCACCATGATCGGCATTTTCGTCATGATTCTTCAGAAGAGCCGGGGACTTGCCATCCTGCTTCTGTTCGCCGTGCCGGTACTGTTTGTCTTCACCCGCGCCGTTCAGAAGAGAATGCTCCGCGCGCAGATCGACAACCGCGTTGCCGTAGCCAGGGCTTCCGGCATTGTCCCCGAAACGCTTCACTGCATCCGTACGATTCACGCACTCGGGAAAGAGCACTACATGCAGGAGCAGTATGACCGGGCGATTGAAGAGAGCTTCTCTGCCGTAAACCGCACCAACTTCTTCGATGCCGTTTACTCCCCGATCATTCAGATCATCCAGGCGGTTCTCGTCGGACTGGTCATGCTCTTTGCCGCCTCGGGGAATCCGGGGCTTCAGAATTTCTTCGGGATGTCGGTCGGAACTGCCGTTGCCATGATCGCCTACATTTCGCAGATTTTCTCTCCCATCGAGAACATCGGCATGGAGATCCAGACCATTCAGTCCGCTGCCGCCGGCGTCCACAGGATCGATGAGTTCCTGCTGCAGGAGGAGCGTTGGGAGACGGATTCTCCCGCATCTCAGAGGATTCCTGCAGAATCCGGAAAAAACGGCGAGGCTTCTCCGGACTCTTCCGCTTCCTCTGTGGAAGCCTCCATCTCCGGGCAGCCCGCCATTGAGCTTCGTGACGTTACCTTCGGATACGAAAAGGATCAGACGGTCTTGAAGAATCAGAGTCTTCGCATCGAAACCGGCGAGCAGGTCACGCTGACCGGGCGGACCGGAGCCGGAAAGAGTACCCTGTTCAAGCTTCTTCTCGGCCTCTACCGCCCGCAGCAGGGGGAGGTTCTGGTGGAGGGAAGAGATGCCTCCCGCATTGCCGACGAGGACAAGCGTCACCTCTTCGGCTACGTGGAGCAGAATTTCCGTCTGGTTCCCGGCACCGTGCTGGACCAGATCACCCTGTTCGATTCCTCCATCAGCAAAGAAGCCGCCATGGAGGCAGCTTCTCTTGTCGGACTCGATTCCGTGATCTGTGCGCTTCCGCAGGGCTTTGACACCCCCTGCACCGAGGGCATTTTCTCGCAGGGACAGTGGCAGCTTCTCTCGATTGCCCGTGCCGTCGCGGCTCAGCCGAGAATCCTTCTTCTGGATGAAATTACGGCAAATCTCGACGCCGATACCGAGCAGCAGGTACTCACCGCGCTTCGCCGCGCATCAGCCCGCCGCACGGTGGTTTCTATCTCTCACCGGCTCTATGAGCATCTGGGCGGACGCGAGATTGTCCTCGGGGGAAATTAACCTGCAAATCAGCCTCCGTTATGAAGCGGAAGAAGATCTGGAAGATCCGCATCAAACAGGCGGACATACCCCTCCAGGGAGGCTGCCTTCTGCCGAAGTGCACCGGCCCGGTCCCAGATCAGAATGAGCGCGTCGCCCTTGCCGTTTTTGGCCTCCTGAATCAGATTCTCCGCGGCGGAATTGCCGTCAAAGGCAATGACAACGGACGGCCGCCGTTCGAAGATCTCATAATTAAAGCTCTTGTAAATCCCCATGGCCTGGCTCTCTGTCGAAACACGAATGTGCACCTTTTCCCCGGAGAGCCTGCGCACCTGGGTTCTCGTCAGTTTGGCCGGAACAATGCAGAAAACTTCAAACGGTTCTTTTCCGTCCTCTTCCCTCTTCCGGTTGCACTCCAGCAGATATTTCTCATACCCCTGAAGGCTGTGTCCCAGAACAAAGAAGACATCCCCGGGATTCAGCTGTTCCATCATTTTCTCAACCAGAAATGCGCCTTCCTGTGTGACCCGTGTGGTGCGCTTGCTGGTATTAAAGCTCCCGCCTGCCACGACAACCGGCATTCTGTCCCAGGGAAGCTCCTCGATCTGATCCTCCAGCTCCGTATTGGCATCCAGAAGCATCTGTCCGGGAAGCGTCATATTTTCTCCGATCCGCCCTTCTCCTTCCTCCATTTTCTCCAGAAGGAGGTCGGTGAACTCTCTTTGTCCCACCATCGCCCGGAACGCCAGTGTCTTGCGCTGGAACGCATCCCTGCTTTCTTCCAGAATGACATCCTCCGTCTCCTTCATGGAGCGCAGCTCCCGGTGCGTCAGATTCAGAAGCTTTTCCAGAGACAGCTGTTCATCGATGGAATTCGTTCCGTACAGGGCTCCTCCGTCCGTTCCCTGCACGCAGTGAATGCCCGCGCGCAGGTACTGGTGAAGCGGGTGATGGTCCAGAACATTCAGATTATTCAGCCGTACATTCGAAGTCAGCTGGAATTCCAGCACAATGTGGTTGTCCCGGATTGCCTTCAGGAGCTCTTTGCCCTTCTCGGAGCGCAGACTGCACGTGTACAGTCCGTGCCCGATGCGCATCTGCGGCATCTGCTGGCCCGGGGCCAGTGCATCCTTCACGCACCGGATGCTGTGCGCCACATTATCCCGCAGGCTGTCGTTCTCGCCCGCATGCACGCGAATCACGAAATCCGGATCTCTCCCGGCAATCCGGACCACCTCACGGAAAACCGGGGCCAGGTCCTCAATGTCGTTGATCTCCTCCCCCACGAAATCGCAGCCGGCCACATAGGGATCCTCCGCGACCGCGTTCAGGACGGTCAGATTCTTCGCCAGATAGTCTTCCGGCGTCACGCTGTCCTTGACAATGGTCAGAGGAATCCGCCGCATCGCCGCGAGGAACCGGATCAGAACGCCCGTTTCCTTCAGAATCTTCGGCATGATCTGGTGCACCTCGGCAAGCATATGGAGAGATTCGTATTTTTTGACCAGCGTGGTGTCGCTGATCTCCACATATTCAATTCCCTGCCTCTGATACTGCCTGGCAATCCACAGAAGCTTATCCTGGAAAATCGTGTTCCCGGCATAATCCGGATTTCTGCGGTCCCGAAGCATCTGCTCCAGAGCCTCCCGCACATCCGCATCGGGAATTTTCCGGATATGGGAGAGCCGGATTCGATCCGTGCTCTCCCTCCCCTTCGTGAAAACATAGCGGTACAGATATACCTTCTCCAGATTGGTAAAAACCGCCTGCCCGTCCTTCAGCACAGCCAGGGAAGTCCGGATTTTCACAATGTTCTGTTCCGCGTTCTCCGAATTGTTCAGGATCAGATCGGCGAAATTCAGAAAGGTATTGTCATTGATGCGGCGCGTCAGATACTTGCCCTTCAGCTCGGAGTTGACGAACTGCTGGGCGACCTTCTCCCGCTGTGCCATGACCTTTTTCTCCTGACGAGGCGTCAGCTCCAGACCGAGCTTCCGGATATAGTACAGGGGGTAGCGGATCTGATGTGCGATTCCAAGCGCGATCAGCACATCCGGCGAAAGATTTCCGTTCATGTGCGTATGCAGATCCGTCCGGAACTTGACATCCCGCAGGATGTAGGTTTTGAAAATGGTCTTCGATGCGTCCAGACGATAGTCCTTCGTCTGGCTCATCAGTGTTTTGGAAATGGCAGGGACCGAGGCCTTCATTTCGATCCGTCCGTCGGCATAGATATTGGCCACCTTCGTGTCCGCAAACCGCAGAATGTACACTTCCTGATTCCGTGCGTCCACGTAGCAGGGCACCTCTCCCCGGATCACCTGCAGGCCCTTGTCATTGACCGAGAGCGGCAGGCCGCAGAGCCTGGCAAAATTCCGGATCAGATTTCCCGTATGATGATTGGGCGTTTCCAGCTCATAATACAGGCGTTTCCCCTCCCGGAACAGACTGACGATCATGTCCTTCTCATTGTCCAGAAACAGACAGTTCCAGTACTCCTTCATGGATACTCCTTCCCACAGACTGCATCCTTTCGCTCTGGCGCCGCTCACACCGCTTTACTGCCACATTCCGGCACTCGCATTTTTCTTCCGATCCCGATTTCCTGATCCCCGGCTTTCTCCCGGCCGCCTTTCCCGTTATGCCGATGCGCTGGCAACCAGGAAAAAGACCGCTTCCACGGCAAAGGAGGCCGCCACATACGAAATGACCGCCGGTGTTCTGGAAAACAGCTCTTTCTTCTCCGCCGTGACGGAAATGATCCCAAGCCCTGCCAACGGAAAAAGGAGCGCAGCGAACAGGGAAACAGCCCAGAACAAAGTCTTTGCGAGGGCAAAGCTCACGCCCCATCCCGCCAGTGAAAATACAATTCCTCCCGCTGCACCCAGTACAATCGAAACCGCTTTCTGCTTTTCCATAAAATCCCTTTCTGACGCGCCGCCTTTCGCATTCACATCACCGTATTTCGTTCCGGATCGTCCCGAAGAATGATCTGCCGCATTCGTCCCACCAGATTTCGCTTCTGCGGTAACTTTCCCCGTTCCCGGCAATAGTCCTCCCGCCGCGTTCTATAATAGTATTTCAATATGATTACACGTTAATTATTTGTATTTTAAATATATCAGAACCGGATGTATTATCATTGTAACAACAAACAAGAGCATTCTTCCAGAGGAAGAATAAGAAAGGAGATTATTATGAAGGCATTACGTGAGATCGCAGCATTCTTAAAGAGCTATGGTGAGATGTTCCCGGAGCATATGTACATCGGCAAGTAAACCGGAACATCCTTTCTCCGGATTTCCGGGCAGGAGGAGAGAAATGATTCAGACCAGCAGTACCTGGCTTCACATCGGAGGTCTGAAATGAGACGAAAAACCCAGGCAGACCGAACCGATATCAATTAAACCCCGCTACGGTGATTTTCTTCCGCAGCGGGGTTTTTATGATGATTAGCGGTTCCGTGCCTCTCCTTATTCCCCAGTCCAGGGGCACCGGGCGATCCGCACGCCGGATCGGCATTCTTTACTTCAGCATCCCATACTGTTCGTCCGTAACCGGCTCCAGCCATTCATTGCTGCCGTCCACTCCCGGAACTTCAACCGCAAGATGCGAGAACCAGCTGTCCGGTGCAGCCCCGTGCCAGTGCTTTACTTCCGCAGGAATGTTGATGCAGTCGCCGGGCTTCATTTCCACGGCAGGCTTTCCCCATTCCTGATAATAACCGCGGCCGGCGACGCAGATCAGAATCTGTCCGCCGCCTTCCTTGGCGTGATGCACGTGCCAGTTGTTGCGGCAGCCAGGTTCAAAGGTCACATTGAAAATTCCAACCTGCGCAGTCGATACCGGTGCCAGATAACTCTTTCCGCTGAAATACTGTGCAAACCCGTCATTCGGAGCCCCGATCGGAAAGATCATGGATGCCTGATGCCGCGCCTTTGCGTCAATGGCCTTGTCTTCGTCCGCATCCACGGACCACACTTCCTTGGCCAGGTTGAAAACGGCCCAGGCCTTCGGCCAGCCCGCGTAAAAGCCGACATGCGTGATGATCGCTGCGATCTCTTTCTGTGTCACACCGTGATCCTTCGCGTTCTGAAGGTGGAATTTCAGAGAATTGTCCGTGATGCCCTGCGCCATCAGCGCGGTCACCGTGAGGATGCTCCTCGTCTTGACGTCAATATCCCCGTTGTTCCAGTTCTCTCCGAACAGAACATCGTCATTGAAATGCGCAAACTCCGGAGCAAACTCTCCGAGAGCATTTCTCCCTGCCGTCTGTACGATCTTTGCCATTGCTTCCTTTCCGCCGCAGCCTGCCTGCGGCAACACAATCCTGTCATGACAGCTTCTCTCGCGGCAGATCCGGCTTTCTGCAGCCTCTCCCCTGCCCTGCCGTATCTGCCTGCTGTATCCGGAGATCAGGATACTCTTTGGAGTGGACTTTAAGTCAAGGAGTATTTATTTCAGGCCTTCGTTTCAGTCCGGTTTCTTGCGGCCGCATTTCTTTCAGATTTCCGAATCCGACGCCCTTCGGATCCGAAGCGTTCTTACCTGGAACGGGGCAAAATGCAGCAGTGCCTCCTGCGCGCCTTCCTCCGCACGAACCTGCATTCTCTCACCCTCACGCGCCTTTTCAAGGATGCTGCAAGGCTCAATCGTTCCGGGTATCCGGATGCGGATCCTCGCATTCGTATCGCAGTGCTTCGACTCATACAGGCGGAGAATGACATCTCCCGATCCGTCCTCCGCAAGTTTCACGGCATCCAGAATGATGTTCGGAGAATCCGTCGAAACAACGCCGGGGATCTCCACCGCCCCCGGAATCACCTGCAGCGGCTCATTCAGCGCAATCCCGTCCTGCACAACCGTGCTGTCCTCAAAGCTGCCCTCCCAAGCGGTAAATGCGTAGGTGAATTTCTGCAGCTCGTTGTCCGCGCGCATCTGCGGCGCTGCAGCTGCGCGCAGGAGCGAGAGCTCCATACGGTTTTCTTCCATGCTGATTCCATACTTGGAGTCATTCAGAACTGCAGCTCCGTGTGCACCGTCGAACAAGGCCGTATAGCGATGATTGCAGACCTCAAACCGCTCCTTGTCATACATTCTCGACCGCGTCGTCGGGCGCTTCACATAACCGTACTGAATTTCATTGATGCCCTCAAAGGTTCTGACATCCACTGGGAAAGAAACCTTCAGCAGCCGGTGCAGCGCCTTCCAGTCCACCTCCGTTTCGAAACGAAGCTGATCCTGTCCTGCCTGAAGAATGATCTTCTGCTTCAGAGCGGAATCTGCATTCGGAAGGCTCCCGGTGAGAAGAAGGACCGCCTCCAGATCATTCTGCTCCAGAAGAGTAACCGCCGTTTCGGTCAGTGCCTCCACTTCGTTTTCTTCATAATTGGAATCAATGTCCCAGGCATCATATTTTCTCGGAACATCCTTGAACAGGCGGAAATGATTCAGCGGCCCCTTCGCAAATTCGCGCCCGGACGGCTTCCGGATATAGCTTGTGACTTCTCCCCTTCCATTGATGACGGCACGAATCCTGTCATTGGCAAGGATCCAGTTCCCCTCTGCGTCCTGCTCCGCTGTCACGCTCAGAGAGTCTCCTGTCCCCTGTTCTGCTGCCGCTCCGGAAGAGCCGTTTTCAACTTTCTGTCCCTGTGACATTCCCGAAAAGCTTTTTTCTACCTTCTGTCCCAGTGATACATTCCAAGAGTCGGGTTCCGGCTTTTGTTCCGTCAGGGAGCGCAGCACCACAGAGCCTGCCGCCGGAACGTGCACCAGGACCTTGTGATTGACAACCGGCAGAATCTCTCCGCCGCCGGTGATGACGCTTCCCTCCATTTCTTCCGGAAGCTTCACAACCTCCGTCCGCGCAAAGCCCTGAGAGTTCATGATCGAAACCGCCTGTCCGTTTTCTGCAGAAGCTTCCGTGTTCTGTTCATTCGCAGCGGCCCGCTCTTCTTTTTTGTCCGCCGTAAGTGTGCGGAATACCTCTCCTACGGCTTCCTCTGCCCCGCGGATCACTTCCTCCACCTCGCGTCTTGCGTCCTCGTAAATTCTGGCAATGCCCGATCCCGGAAGAATATCATGAAACTGATTCAGAAGAAGTCCCTTCCAGAGTTCTTCCATGCGCTCCTGCGGGAAAGGCGGCCTCTTCCCCTTCATCGAAGCCACCGCATTCCAGAATTCCAGTTCATGCAGTGCCGCCTCACAGCGGCGGTTGTTCGCCTTTACCTTCGCCTGCGTTGTAAAGGTGCCCCGGTGCGCCGAGAAATACAGCTCGCCGCTCCAGGTATCGGCCGGTCCTCCCTTTTCCTCCAGATCATGGAAAAATTCATTGGGTCCTTTCATCTCTACTGCGGCTCCGCCCTCCAGATCCTTCTGGCGAAGTGCATATTCGATGTGGTCTCTCGTCGGACCACCGCCGCCATCTCCATAACCGAACGGAAGAAGAAAGCTGTCCAGATTCCTGCGCTGTCTCCGGTTCTTCCAGACATTCCCGATCTCCTCCGGAGTCGTCTGATAGGTATAGCTGGTCGGCAGGAACGCCGTCACGGAAGTCCCGTCAATTCCTTCCCATGCGAAATAGTGATACGGGAATTCTTCTCCCTCGTTGTAGGACCAGAAAATTTTCTGCGTCACCAGATATTTCACACCGGCATCGTTTAAAAGCTGTGGAAGCGCACCGCTGTAGCCGAAACTGTCCGGAAGCCAGAGGATTTCACTGTCCACACCGAACTCCTTCCGGAAATAAGCCTTTCCATACAGAAGCTGGCGCACCAGCGATTCTCCGGAAGGCAGATTCGTATCCGGTTCCACCCACATGGCACCCTCCGGAATCCATCTTCCCTCCCGGGCCGCCTCCTTAATCTTCCGGAAGAGATCCGGATAGCATTTGCGGCACATTTCATACAGCGCCGGCTGGCTCTGGAGGAAGCAATACTCCGGGTACTCTTCCAGATGACGCAGCTGTGCCGCAAAGGTCCGCTCCGCTTTCCGTTCGGTCTCCCGGACCGGCCACAGCCAGGCAAGATCAATGTGCGCGTTTCCGACCGCATAGAAGGTCGGTCTGGTGCTGCCGTTATGCGCTTCCAGGAGAGGTTTCAGGACTTCTCTCGCCTTCCGGT
>DAIMKA010000016.1:0-16962 GCA_036721955.1 Lachnospiraceae bacterium
GTGATATATCCGCAAGCGGCTCATTCACAATGAAATCGACATGTGCTGAACAAATATTAATTTATGCTCCGAGGATTCTGCGGGCCATGTCCGCGTCGCAGAGTACATGAGAGATTCCCTCGGTTTCAATCTGGTACAGAGCATTGGCGGCGAGATGCTCGGCGGCCTGCTCGAGATCGCGGACACCGGGTCTGCCCTGATAGTGGGAAACAATGACCTGAACGGCCTCCGGCGTGACCGACAGCTCTGCGGAATTCATGCCCATGCGCCGGAGCACCTTCGGGAGAGAGAAGTCCGTGAAAATCGTCGCTTTTTCCTCGGGGGTGTAGTCCGGGATGTCGATGACGGCAAAACGTGTGAGAAGCGGATCCGAAATCCGGCTCTTGTCGTTGGCCGTGGCAATGGGGTAAACTCCGCCGGTTGGAATGACACACTCAATGTAGTTGTCCGTATAGCCGAGATTATCCAGCAGCGTTAACAGTGCATCTGCCGGATTTCCGGAGGAAGAGGCACTCTCCGCCTTGTCCAGCTCATTGATGATGAATACGAGGTTGGAAGATCCCGCCTGAGAGAATGCCTCCATAATCCGGCCGGGTTTTGCGTTGGAATAGACGCGCGGACTGCCGGTCAGCGCCTCAGAATCATGGATGGTACTCATATCCAGAGCAGTCCACGGGAGCTTCAGAATCCTGGCCACCGCATAGGCGATCTGGGACTTTCCGGTTCCGGCAGGGCCGACGAGAAGAAGGCCGTAGGCGGGCAGCGTGTGCGTCCGGTTGATCTGAATGATGGTTTCAATGACGCGCTGCTTGACGGCCTCCATACCGTAGAGCTCCTCGTCCAGAATCCGGCGGGCCTCCACGGGATCAATGGATTCAAAATAACTGCCCTTCCACTGAATGTTCAGCATCAGCGACAGCGCACGCTGGGCATGACGCTTCTCCTCCGGGCTGATGGTATCGGTTTTGACAAGGGCAATGTTGCGGTGAGCCCAGCTCAGGATATCCGGCGGGAGCGTATCTCCGGCACAGCGGAGAAAATCAATCATGCTGGCCATATCGGTAAGGAGCATGTGATCGTCCCGGTCCGGCTCCTCTTCAGGTCGGTCCTCCGGGATGCCTCCGGCCAGGAGCCTTCGGATGAGAAGCTGCAGAAAGCTGTCATTGGCGCTCTGCAGGGTGTCGTTCCCGTTCGGATCCTTGGCATGAATTTTATAGACGGCATAACCGTCACCGCAGGCCTGTCCGGACAGCGTGACGTAAATATGATTCTCTCCGAGCCAGGAAAGAAGCTTCACGAAGCGTTTATCGAGTTTCTGAATGGGTACGATATGCAGGGCATCGGAGCGGCATTCAAATGCAGTCCGGCGCTCCGGATTGGTAAAGTCGCCGTCCTGATGGTGATGAAGAACGTGCTCCGGGTCAGCGAGAACCAGAATCGGGTGCTCCGGAGATGCCGTGTGGCAGGCAGAGAGAATCAGCTGATAAGAAGGCGCAGCCGGTGCGGAAGCGTCGGACGATTCAGATGCCTCCGCAGGCGTTTCCTCTTCCTGGGAAACCGCAGAGTCTGCGGCCTTCCGGGGAGATCCGATGGCTTCGGCCTGCGGCTTTGTCTGCCGCAGATCAGGGTTGGAAGAGGATGCGTTTTTTTCATGAGAAGAGGCCGCGGCATCGCCGGAACCCGGGGCCTCCCGGCCGGATGGCTCCGCGCCGGAAGCAAGGACCGCTGAGAGAAGAGCCAGCGGTCCCTCGCTGTTTCCTGCCGAGGATGAAGAAGAGTCGGATTCTCCGGTCGTCCGTGAATGCCCTCCGGCGGGTGTGCCGAGAGGCTCAATCACACCGATGCCGCGGTAGGTGTCCAGAATGGAATCCAGTTCGGCATCGCTGAGTGTTCCGCCGACATCCGAGGAAACGGCGCTCCAGAAGGAGAGGATGTCCTCTTTTCCCTTTTCATCCAGTAAATGTGAAAACTGCAGGCCGTTGGCCCGCAGTACATCTTCAAAATCTGCCATAATCTGCTCCTGATCATTGCTGCCTGTCTGCAGCCATCCTGCCCTGAAAGGGACCGATTTTCTGACTGCAGGCGGCCGCTGTGGTATAAAAGACAGCCGGTGAAGGAAAGGAACCGGCGGATGCCAGGCGGTAAACCCGTACAAATGCAGCTGCCTATTTCAGAAGATCCATGCCGACGTCATAGGAATTCCCGTTTACGGCATCCATGAGCCAGTCGGCCATGGTGACGCCGCCATGCGCGGGAACATAGAAATAAGGCTGACGGACTGCCGTGTGGATCGTTCCCATCTGCGCCTTGGTAAACAGCGGATTCACCCAGTTGTTGATGAAAAACGCAAAGGACGGATCCAGATCGCGGAGCCAGTGCACCATATTCTTCAGCTGGCGGTAATACGCGCCGCGGACACCGGCATTGGTCTTGTAGACCCTATTGGTCATGTCATTGTAAAACGTGGAGAGCAGGTAGTCGTGCGTGGAACTCGCGTAGAGGAGGCGGAAACGCCCCGGGTGAGACGCAAGCAGCGCATGGTACCAGTCATAGGTGATGTTCGGTGTCTCGAGAGGCTCCCAGACAGACGGATCCGCACCCCAGAAGTCGCGTGCGATGGACTTCCAGTCGCGGCACAGAAGCTGCGCACTGTCGGAGAACAGCGTGATGTCCGAAACCTCCGGATACCAGCGGTCCGCGATTTTCCGGGAAACGGCGGGAACGGCAAATGCCCCGGCGGAGTCCCCGGCAACGAGAAGCCTTTCAGGAGCCGGGAAGAATGCCTTGCAGACGGCCAGAGCGGCATCCACATTGGCGGACCCGTGACAGTGAAGAATCTGAGGATTTCCATCTTCGTCCGTGTAAGGAACATCCCTGTTTCCAACGTGGAAATCACCGGTCGTGTAAGGGATGACGAGGAAATTCCAGTCGCGGAACGGATTATGGGTGGATTCTGTGTCGGTAATTCCGATGTTGATGTTCATAATCTGCGTAAAGGGGCGCAGATTGTTCCAGTAAAAATTCGGCTCGCCCGCAGCCACTCTGGCTCCGGTGACCGGTCTTGCAGCCGTGAAATCGTTCCAGGCGACGCCGCCGCCGGACAGGAAAATGACAAGATTCGGGAGTGTTCCTGTTTTCAGATAAGCGTGGAATTCGGAACCGTCACCGGAAATCGCATCCGGAAGTGGGATCTGGTACCAGGTGCCGGGAACCGCCTCTCCGGTAAGAACCGGGGCTTCCTGCCGGTGTTCAATGAAGGTACCGATGGAGTTCTCAACGAAGCTCCCCGCATTGGAGGCGAGCTTCTCCGCAGCCTCCCTGTTCCGCTCGAGGACCTCCCGGTTTCGTTCGCGGAGCCTTTCTGCGGTTTCCCTGCCGCGGGCATGGCGCTTCTCCTGCGATTCCTTATTGCGTTCGCGGAGCTTTTCGGCGAGCTCTCTGTTGTGCTCATGAAGTTTTTCGATGGGATCGGTGTGATTTCTGATATCTTCGGACATCGCAGTCTCCCTTTTTCTGCAATAAGAGTTTCATGACGGATGCCTTTCGCAGAAAGGCGCATAAATAAAGAGCGGATCCGTCCGCAGCCTCTATAAGCTGAACCACTTCCCTGCGGCGCTTTTCAGATCCCGCAGACGGAAAATAACGACGGCGGCTCCCAGTGCCAGCAGGAGGAACATGCTGATGACAGCCGGGGCGGGGCACGGATTGATCTTAAAGTGGAGTGCAATCATCTGGAGGAAAGAAAGAAGAATATTCCAGACCAGATACATGATATAGGTTTCCAGTGCGAGCCGGGTTGTTTTGCCGATGATGACCGTTGCCACCGCCATCGCGATAAAAAGCGCCGGGATGACCCACGCGACGGACCAGCCGTGCATTCCGGTTTTCCAGTCGAGGAAGACCATGATCAGCATCAGAATGTAGATCTGCACGACAATCATCTTCATGATGTTGTTGCGAAACCACGTGGCAATCCACATATCCGCCCAGGAGATGAGGGCAGCCAGACCAATGATGGTGATCCAGGGCTGCGGGCCGGCAAAATACCGGACAAGCCCCATGCTGAGTTCCAGAAGAACCAGAATGAAGGTGCAGATCCGGAAAAAGGACAGGGTGCTGACCTTCGGCTTTGCCAGAACCGGGAAAGGACTTTCCTCCGGTGTGCCCTGAAGCTGTCCCTGACAAAGGGGGCAGCAGGCCTTGTGGCCGCGGATCGTTATTTTACATTTCGGACAGTATTGCATGAATTTCTCTCTCTGTTCTCCCGCTCTTCCCGGATCGTGGGCAGCGGGGATCATGACGGGTATCTGGATTCAGGCTTCGTCGTAGTCATTGGTGGCAAGCTCCACCTCAAGCCCCATGGCAGTCAGCCGCCGGTAGAAACGGAGCATGACATCATGGTTGACAAAACCGGCGACGGATCCGATGCACAGCTTGTCCCCATAGGTCGCAATGGTTACCTGCGTGGAGGGAGCCGTCATGAAGGCGGCAAAATGATCAATGTAGCCCTCGATTTCCGGAGCCATGCGGATCCGCTCCAGATTGGAGAGGGTTGCCGTGACACCGGTGTGCGCCCTGGAGAGGAAGTATGTCAGGGCGGGCTCCTTCAGGAACAGCGGGACCACCTTGACGGCGTAATTCTCCACCAGCTTGGTGTAGGAATTCATGGTAGCGGCAACCTTGTCCGGAGTCAGCTGATCCCCGAACGACCTGCGGACATTCTCAATGATGCTCTCCAGAGAACCGTCATAATCCTTGGCGTTGTACGGAATGTTGATGACGCCGAAGAAGTTCCGGGCGGTTTCCGACGGGAAAAACTGCCGGAGATTGACCGGGACGCTGATGACGACCGGACGCTTCCGGTCCTGAACCGTCATGCCGTCCACGACGGCGGCGATGTAGATGGAAGTCAGAAGGACGCCGACGGTCGTGTGATACTGGTGTGCGAGATCAACGAAGGCTCTGGCTGAGATGATGCCCTCTACCAGATGATTGTGCTGATTGTCATCCTTCTCGCCCTTCAGCTGATAGGCCTTCTCGGAGGTCATCTGTTTGAGCTGGGAGCTCTTCATTTTCTGATAGTAGTGGGCAAAAGCGTCGGTTGTTTTCTCGGAGGAAGAGGAAATGTCGGATGCGGCATCCGTGACCTCTGCGTGATGCACGAGGGAGAGGTACCGAGTGATCATCTTCCGGAAAAAGACAAAGGCTCCGGTTCCGTCCGCGAGGACATGGAACATTTCCAGATTGATCCGCGTGCCGTGCCAGGTAACCCGGTAGAGGAGGCTCCGCTGCCCGGGAAAATAAAGCGGGGAGAGCGGAGGCTCGCGGTCTTCGGTCACCTGAGCGGTCTCGTCCAGACCATCCAGATAATACCAGAAAAGACCCTTGCGGAGAGCACTGTTGAAGTGCGGAAATTCCACAACGGTTTCATTGAGGGCCTGCTGCAGGATGTCCGGCTGAACGGTTTCCTTCAGCTCACAGACAATCCGGAAGACACGGGTGTCGAAACCGTGTGCGGAGCAGGGAACAATGATGGCTGCGTTATCCAGTTTGTACCATTTTCCGGTACGGGAATTCGATGTAGTATTCATGATTCACTATGATAACATAGGCGGGCATAAAAGTGACCGGAATCCGGAAGGTGCCCTTGCCGGAATATGGCAGGATCTTCCACTGAAAAGGTCTTCTGCTGCGCAGATTCTTCCTGTGTCATATATCCGGTTGCATACGCGGGACAGACAGATTCGCGTGAGAATGCCGGAATTTCTCACATGGGCTTCCCGGTCTGGAGCCTGCGGTACTGCGAAGGGGTAAAGCCCTTTGCCTGACGGAAGGCCTTGGAAAACGCTGCGCTGGAGGAAAAACCGGAACGGAAGGCGATCTCCGTGATCGGCATGCGTGCATCCATCAGAAGCTTCTCAGACAGAGAAATCCGCTTGAAAATCAGGTATTGATAGAAAGACATATCCGTATAGTCCCGGAACAGACGCTCGAAATAAAACTTGGAAAAACCGGCCAGAGACGCCATCTCATCCAGTGTGATGTTCTCTGTGCAGTGATCGGAAAGGTAGTCGCAGATCTGCTGCATGGCCTCATTGTGCTGGAGAACGCGTCCGCGGGAGGCGTCGCCGGCTTCGGGGAGAGACTTCCGGTCACGGGCGATCAGAGAGAGCATTTCCATGGCTCTTGCATAGATGGAAGCTTCGGTAAGAAGCGGACTCTGCAGATACAGGTCACGGATTTCCAGAAGGCAGCGGTGGATTTCCCTGTGTATGGCAGGAGAGTTCTCCGGGGTGATCAGACAGCAGGGCGACAGCCGCGAGAGCGCGGTTTCCATACCGTTGATCTCGCGCAGCGGTGTCCAGTTGATCTGGAAAATAATGCGGACCCCGTCCGGCGCAGCGGGCAGGTCGTGAATGGTTCCTGCCCCGATGAAAAGGATATCACCAGGCCGCAGCACATAGGTTTCCCTGGGGCAAATCGCGGTGTAGCTTCCCTTCAGCGGGCAGAGGATTTCCATGTCATTGTGCCAGTGCGGCGGATAATGTTCACATTCATCGTTGACGTACAGACGGACATGCGTATCGGTTTTATGATGAACGGTTTCATGCGTGCCGATCAGTGTTTCAATCATGAAAACTCCCTTTCGCAATAAACACACGTGGATTCTTGCTCTTAAGCATCATAACGCAAAACGACAAAAATACCAGATACAATCTGAAAAACACGGAAAAACTAATGAAAACGCCATTGAATGAGAATACGATAAAGTTAAAATGCATATTTTTACATATGTATATTTGTGGAATTGGTGCAAAACGAAATAAGATCAAGCCGAAACAAAGCAAGATTTGACAATTATAGAACAACATTCATGACGTTTTTGTGTTCTGCGCTTGCTAGGATAGTATCAACAACTAATTTCACTTGTCTGTTTTGCAGATGACGGACGAAAAAGTCCGGCAGATTGCCGGAGAATTACCGGCAGGGAAACAGAACAGAGAAGGCTTTTGCAGGAAAAGTACACAAAGGGAGGGTGAAATGAAAAAACAGTTAGCCGTTTTACTGTCAGCAACGATGCTTACCTCGCTCCTTGCAGGATGCGCGGTTTCCACCGATACCGGAAGCGGAAACGGGTCCGCAGGATCCGGATCTGCAGCAGCTGAGACTGACACCACAGATGCCGCAGCCGCAGATACGACCGCAGCATCCGGAGATGCAGAAGAGATCACCTGGATGTTCTGGGATGACCTGGAGGCAACCGAAGATCTGATTTCCCTCGGCTACAAGGAAACCATCGACCGCTTTAACAAGGATTACGAGGGCGTTTATCATGTAACGCCGATTACTACCAATCTGGAAGAATACTACGCGAAGCTGAATGCACTGGTTGCCTCCGGCGACACACCGGATGTCTTCATTGTCAGCCCCGGACCGAACCTGGATGTCTACGTAGATCCGGGTGTTGCAGCTCCTCTGGATGATTATCTGGCACAGGACGGCTGGAAGGATTCCTTCTCCAGCGACGCGGTATTCGCACAGCAGACCTATGACGGAAAGATTTACGCAGTTCCGCTGAACATCGCAGCAGCATGCGTCTTCTACAACACCGAGATGTTCGAGAAGGCAGGCGCAAAGGTTCCGACCACCTGGGATGAGCTGATTGATGACTGCGAGAAGCTTCAGGCAGCAGGGTACACACCGATTACGATTTCCGCAGGAACGGCATGGTGCCTTTCCATGCTGGCCGGATATCTCTGTGACCGCGAGGGCGTAGATCTGGCGAAGGTTGAGTCCGGTGAAGAGAGCTGGAACAACGATAAGACCGTTGCAGCAGGCGAGAAGCTTCTGCAGCTGGCCCAGTACTTCCAGCCCACCGCAGCAGGCGACACCAATGATGTTGCAACCGCAGGCTTCTATAATGAAGAGGCGGCGATCCTGATCCAGGGCTCCTGGGCAATCGCACAGATGAACGGATCCAATCCTGATATTGAGAACAAGTGCGGCGTCTTCCAGTTCCCGGCAATTGAAGGCGGAAATGATTCCGGACGTGTCATTGCAAAGTCGGATTCTCTTGCAATGAGTTCCTCCACCAAGTATCCGGATGCCTGCATCGCACTGATGAAGTACTTCACGGATGACACTGCTCAGAAGTACACGGCAGAGGTCGGCGGAAAGATTCCGGTCACCAGCGTAGATTATGATGCGGACAAGGCTCCGAAGCAGCTCTCCTACGTAATGGATGTATTCTCCAACGCATCCGCAACCTTCGGATTCTACAACGAATCTCTTGCAACTACGGAGGCCGGCTCCCAGTTCGATGACACGATGGTTTCCATGTACCTCGGCGACTACACGCCGGAACAGGCATTCCAGAGTCTGGAAGACTGGTATAACGATAACAATCCTGGCGGTGTCCGCAGCAAGTAATTGCCGGACGGCACACAGTCAGACACAACAAACAAGCAATGAGGACAGCGGGATCGTCAGATGGGACGGCGGTCCCGCTGTCCTTTCTCAGACAGGAACGAGTAACCGCTCCACGCAGAATGAATGGAGGATTCACAGCAGAGATCCTTATGAAATGGAGCCGTTACAGAAAGAAGAGGAGCGTGTATGGATAAGCTCTTACGAAACAAGAAAGCAATTGCCCTGTTCGTGGGGCCGGGACTGGTGCTGTTTACGCTGGTTCTGTTCATACCGATTTGTCAGTCAGTGTATTATTCCTTCTGTGATTACAATGCCCTGACACCGCCACAGTGGATCGGCCTTCAGAACTACAAACAGCTGATGAAGGATTCCACGATGAAGATCGCTTTGAAGAATTCGATTTTCTTCCTGATTTTCTCCTGCGTCTCGCAGCTGATTATGGGTCTGATTCTGGCGGGCCTTCTGACGAACATTCCGAAGGGAAGGAATCTTTTCAAGAATGTCATTTATCTTCCCTGCGTTCTGTCATCCGCTGCCCTCGGACTTCTGTGGATGTTCATCTTCAGCCCCAAGCTCGGCATTAACCAGCTCCTCCAGAAATTCGGGATAGAAGGACCGCTCTGGCTGATGGATACCAAGGGCTTCATTATTCTGCCGATGTGGGTCATCGCCTTTGTTTCCCTCTGGCAGTACGTGGGACAGTCCATGATGCTGTATATGGCGCAGATTTCCGGCATTGATAAGTCCCTTTATGAAGCGTCCTACATCGATGGATGCACCAAGGTGCAGACCTTCCGTCATATTACGCTTCCTCTGATCAAGCCGATGGTGGGAACAGCCATGAGCCTGAACGCCATCGGATCTCTGAAATTCTTCGATCTTGTCTATAACATGACCGAAGGCGGCCCGAACCACAAGACAGAGGTTCTGGCAACGCATCTGTATACACAGGGATTCAAGTATTTCAAGTACGGTTATGCCAGTGCAATCGGCGTGGTTCTTCTGGTTCTGTGCCTTCTGATGACCTTTATCATCAACAAGGTATTCAAGGATGACAATACATAACAGGAGGGAGACGTAAAATGAGTAAAGTACAAGCAATGGCAAACGGCTCCGCCGGAAAACAGAAAAAAGAAAAACAGAAAATCCGTTGGACTCCGACACTGGTGCTGATTTATGCGTTTCTGATTTTGATGATGGTGATCTATCTGGCGCCGCTTCTGTGGACCTTTATGGTCTCCTTTAAATCCAACGCAGAGATCTTTACATCGCCTTTCGCACTTCCGAAGGTCATTCAGCTCGGCAACTATATCGTGGCATGGACAGCAGGGCATCTTGGAACGGCAACGATGAATTCGTTCATTGTCTGCATCATTACACTGATTCTGTCCATGGTGCTGGGAGCCATGATCTCCTTCGCCATCGGTGTTATGCGTTGGAAAGCATCGGGTGCGGTACTGACATATTTTATGACCGGTATGATGATCCCGGTTCATTGCGTACTGATCCCTCTGTTCACCAGATTTGCGAAGATCGGTTTGTCCAACAGCCTGACGGGACTGATCCTGCCGTATCTGACTTTTTCGCTGCCGATTACGATTTTTATCATGACGGGCTTCTTCAAGAGCATGCCGCATGAGCTGATTGAGTCCGCCTGCATCGACGGTGCGAACATCTATCAGATCTTCGTTCAGGTGGCACTGCCGCTGGCAAGAACCGGTTTCTTCGTAACCGGATTGATGACCTTCGTCGGCAACTGGAACGAGCTGCTGCTCGCCATGGTATTCATTTCGGATGATGCCAAGAAGACTCTGCCGGTTTCCCTGTCGAAATTCGTCGGACCTTACAACACGAACTATTCCCAGATGTTCGCGGCCATCATCCTGGCCATCATCCCGACGATTGTGGTCTACTGCTGCTTCAGCAACCAGATCGTAGACGGTCTGACTGCCGGTGCGGTCAAGGGATAAGAGACGGGCACAGTCCGGGAACAAGAAAACAGGTAGTGAAGAGGCGGTTCCGATGTTAAAATGAGACAGCGGAACCGCTTTTATGCGGAATCAGAAATTTCAGGAGGAATGTATCATGAAAATCTATCAGGTAACAGATCCCGAATTTGCAGAATACGGCAAGGTTGTGACCGGCTATGATGTTCAGCCGATCGTGGATGCACTGAAGGAGCACACGCCTCTTCCGGAGGGAACGGACTATGTGGCGGAAGAGCCTGCACTTCAGAATCTTGCTGCCAGCAAGGCAATCGCTCCGTCTCTGTTCGGCGGCCTTCCGGTTCAGTTCGGATGGTGCAACGGACACAACACGAAGCTCAACTGCGTAGAGTATCACCGCAGCAGTGAGTTCAATCTCGGCACAGAGGACTTCATCCTTCTGCTCGGCAGAGAGTGCGACATCACGAAGGAGGGGAAGCTGGATACCAGTACCATCAAGGCATTCAAGGTTCCGGCCGGCGTTCTGGTTGAGGTCTATGCAACCTCTCTTCATTATGCACCCTGTCACGCGGATGCCTCCAAGGGCTTCAAGGTTCTGGTTGCTCTTCCGCAGGGCACCAATGTCGGAACCTGCAAGACCGGGGAAAAGAGCGGCGAGGACAAGCTCCTTCGCATGACCAACAAGTGGCTCATTGCACATCCGGAGGCAAGTGAAGCGAAGGACGGCGCATGGGTCGGCCTGGAAGGTGTCAACATCGACATCGCGGACAGCATCTGAGAAATGAATTCAGACGGCATGGCGAACACAGGTTTTCTGCAGCCAACAAGAATCCGCAGGTTTTGCCTGAGAAAATGATAAGGACTGCATCTCTTCATCTGGAGGGATGCAGTTTTTTTATATGGCAGGAATTCCTGTTGCTTCATCTGCTTCCGGGCCCATTCAGGCCATTCTACATTTCAAAGATATTTCTATGCCTGTTTTGCGCCTGAAGAACATAGCTGCTGTCTGAAATATGGTGCGGGTTAAGCGATAAGGAGCGAGCCCGGGGCCGGAAATGCTTTTCTGATCATATGAAATGTACTCGTGTCCTTAATGCATCGCGGTAAATATAAACAAAAATATACGGGAAAAATCAAACAAGATGACGATATTAACGAAGAAATATTGACGGATCATGGGAACAAGTCTATGATACAGACAACAAGCAAATGTACACGTGTACATTTCGCAGGAGGGGGATCTCTTTCGTGGTGCAACCTGCGTTCGAAAGAGGAACGAGGCAGAAGAAAACTTCTGCCGGAAGCATTGGCCGGAATAACGGCGGAAAGGCAAAGAAAATGAAAAAGAGGTTGTTGGCGACAGTACTTGGAGTCTCTATGATGGCCGGTCTGCTTGCAGGCTGCGGATCCTCCGCACCTGCCTCGGAAGGCAGTACGCAGGCAGGCACGGAGGAAAGTGCGGAGGAAGGAGAATCTGCGGCATCGGATACGTCCGAGGCCGGAACGGATCTGAATGGAACGAAGGTTACGTTCTGGAATTCGTTTACTGGTTCAGATGGAGATATGCTGGTTCAGCTGGTGGATCAGTTTAATAAGGAGAACAGTGACGGCATCACGGTAGAAATGGATATTTCTTCTGACTTTGACAGCCAGCTCTCCACTGCTCTGGCAGCAGGTACGGGACCGACCATGATCCTTGCATCCAGTGCCTACCGTTTTACTTACGGCGATTATATGCAGAATGTCAGCGATATTTTTGACAAGACCTCTCTGGATAAGAGTGATTTCATGCAGTCCTATCTGGATTACTGCACGGATGGTGATTATGAATATTTTGTTCCATTCCAGGTTGTCGGTTATTACATGTACTGGAATAAGGACTTGTTCCAAGCAGCAGGACTGGATCCGGAGAAGGCTCCGACAACGTGGGATGAATGGAAAGAGGATGCACAGAAAATCACCGATGCATCCAAAAATGTTTACGGGTCGGGAATTTCCTATGATTACAACTATCAGATCGCACATATCATGCAGCGCTTCGGCGGACTGGCTGTAACGAAGGATGGAGATCAGTGGAAAGCAAATTTTGCCGGAAATGAAGGCTATGCAAAGTTCCTGAATATGTATAAGGAACTGGTGGCAGATGGAGATAATCCACAGGAAGCGGATACGGATTCGATGATGAGCGCAGGACAGATTGGCCTTACGGTTGGCGGTCCCTGGGTAACGGCTGGCCTGGATACGGCGGGCGTAAATTATGGAATCGGACTGATTCCGCAGGATGCGGCGGGAGACATGAATTTCGTAGAAGTTCTGGGATTCTCCGTGCTGAACGGAGCCAGTGAGGAAGAAAAGCTGGCAGCCTATAAGTTTATTGAATGGTGGAATACCGAAGATGCGGATGGAAGCAGTCCTGCACTGCAGTGGTCTCTGGCAAACGGCTTCCCGGCATATACGTATTCGGTGGCAGCAAACGAGGAATACAAGGCGAGCGCGAAGCTTTCCGCAATGTCTCAGGCAAATCCGGAAGCTCCGACCGACTTCATTGTGGATTCCAGCTTCCCGGGAATCAACGCAATCCTTTCGGATGTAATTCCTCCGATGATCAATGCGGCTGCATTTGACAGCACTCCGGTTGAGGACATTCTGAACACGGCGCAGACATCGGCAGATGATATTGTTGCAGATTACAATTCATAATCAGCTTTGAAACACGAAAAAGCTGCAGAAAGGGTCGGAATCGCGAAAAGATGCCGGCCCTTTCTATATATAGAAGAGGATCAAGATGGAGAAGGTAAGGAAGTATTGGAACAATCCGGCTCATGCCGCCTATATGTTCATTGCACCATCCATGCTGCTGTTGATTTTGTTCGGCATTCTGCCTCTGATCATTGCCTTCGGGCTGAGCGTTTTCGATGTGCCGATGACCCTGAATAAAGCAGATTTTGTCGGACTGGGAAACTATATCAAGGCATTTCATGACGGAAGATTCCTGAACAGTCTGAAGGTGACAGTGATTTTCACTGCATTGGAAGTGCCGATTCAGGCCTTCGGAGCCATTGTCGTGGCCGCGGTTCTTGCGAAGAATAACGGGAAAAATAAATTCTTCCGGGCGGTCTATTTTCTCCCTGTGATCTGTTCTGCGACAGCAATCGGCATTATGTGGAGAATGATTCTGCACTCCAATATCGGTCTGGTTACTGCCATGCTGCAGTCTATGGGGCTTGGAAAAATCAATTTCCTGAATACACCGGGGCTCACTATTTTCGTGGTTTCCTTCATTTCGATCTGGAGAAGCTTTGGAATTTCCGCAGTGATCTATGTTACGGCAATTCAGCAGGTTTCAGCAGATCTCTATGAAGCAGCGGAAGTGGACGGGGCAGGAAAATGGAAGCAGTTTACGAACATTACGCTTCCGTCGATCCGTCCGACCTTCTGGTACATTCTGATGACACGTTTTGCCGGTGCGCTGCAGATTTTCGATATCATCTATACGACGACAAACGGAGGACCGAATTATACGACGGAGTCCACGGTTTCCTATATTTATGTCAAAGCCTTCTCGGCACGTGGCGAGATGGGATATGCATCTGCAATGTCTGTCATTCTGTTCGTGATTGTGATGGCCGTTACCGTGGTTTTGTACCGGAGAATGAATGCAGAGGAGGGATAAAGCAATGGAAATGGTAAAAAAGAGCAGACAGACCCCAATCCGTCTGGCCGGAAGTATTGTAATTTTCCTGTTCCTCTGTTTTCTGGCGATATTGGTGCTGCTGCCGGTATCATGGATGACATTGTCCGCATTTAAGACGGAAAAGGAGATTATTTCCTGGCCGCCGACCTTCTGGCCGATGCATTGGACCCTGCAGAATTTTGCGGATGTGCAGGCCCGGATTGACATTGTCCGTTACATCATGAACTCTGCCATCTATGCCGGTGTGACTACGGCGTTATCTGTTGTCGTGAACGGCATGGCAGGTTACGGATATTCGCATTTTGAATTCAAAGGGAAAACGGGCTGCTTTCTTTTGACGCTGGCGACGATGATGGTGCCGTTTCAGGTCATCATGGTTCCGCTGTTCCTGATTGTTTTCAAAATGCACATGTACAACACATACTTCGGACTGATTATCCCGCGAATTGCGGTTGCAGGATCCATTTTCATGATGCGTGCTGCTTTTGACGGAGTTCCCAGGGAGTACGCGGAGGCCGCGCGAATCGACGGCCTTTCGGAAATGGGAATTTTCTGGAGAATCATGCTTCCTCAGGTAAAGCCTGCGATGATTACGCTGGTGATTCTCAGTGTGAACGGCTCCTGGAATGATCTTTTGTGGCCCATGATCATTGCGAGCGGAACGAATATGAGAACATTGGCGAACGGCCTCGCTCTGTTTGTCGGACAGAATACGATTGAATATGGCGCAGCCTTTGCAGGTGCCTTCATTTCGCTGGTTCCGATGTTTATTCTGTACCTGTTCGGACAGAAATATTTTGTGGAAGGAATGTCGGCCGGCGGTCTGAAGGGATGATTTCAGAAAAGATGCAATATAAGAAAGAACTGCTGCAGAAAAATGCGGGAAGTGCGATGGGATTGCAATATGGAAACGAAAATTATTATCAATAAACATTATCAGATTGGAGCAGTCAGTCCGTTCCTGTATGGTTCATTTGCAGAACATATGGGACGGGTGGTATACAGCGGAATTTATGAACCGGACCACGCCGGAGCCGATGAAGATGGCTTTCGGACGGATGTCCTCAAAAACGTGAAGGATATGGGAATCCGTCTGGTCCGGTATCCGGGAGGAAATTTTGTCTCCGGATATCACTGGGAGGATGGAGTCGGCCCACGCAAAGAAAGACCGCGCAAGGTGGAGCTCGCATGGAAATCCATCGAAACTAATGAATTTGGAACCGATGAGTTCATGAAATGGTGCCGGAAGGCGGGCGCAGAGCCGATGCTGTGTGTAAATCTCGGGACAAGGGGCATGGAGGATGCGCTGCACTATCTGGAGTATTGTAATTTTCCCGGAGGAACCTACTGGAGCGATCTGAGAATTCGAAACGGTCACAAGGAGCCTTACGGAGTGAAATACTGGTGCCTCGGAAACGAGATGGATGGTCCCTGGCAGATCGGCCATAAGGAAGCAAAGGAATACGGAAGAATTGCGGCAGAGACCGGAAAAGCAATGAAAGCGCTGGATCCCTCTATCCGGCTGGTTGCCAGTGGGAGCTCTCTGTCTTCCATGCCGACGTTTCCGAAGTGGGATCTCACGGTTCTGGAAGAAACCTATGAAGTGATTGATTATCTGTCTCTTCACCAGTATTACGGGGGGCAGGAGAAGGGAACAAGGGCTTTCCTTTCACAATCAGAGGACATGGAACGCTACATTGAGACGATCCGGTCTGCTGTCCGGGTGGTGAAGGCAGGAAAACGGTCGGATCATGAGGTGAAGCTTGCCATGGATGAATGGGGAGTCTGGTCCAGACCGAGCAACTCAGTCAATGAAGAACTAAAGAATACGCCGTGGCAGACAGCGCCTGCAATCAGTGAACAGATTTACACACTGGAGGATGCGCTGCTGTTCGCAAGCATGATGATGGTGATGCTGCGGAATGCGGATGCTCTGAAGATTGCCTGCCAGGCGCTGATTACGAATATCAGTTCCTGCATTATGACCGAGCGAGGAGGTGACAGCTGGCTGCAGACAACGTATTATCCGTTCTATTACATTTCCAATGAGACCAGGGGCGGTGTGACCCTTCAGACAACGGAAGAAGGCCCAAAGGGACCGGACATTGATCATGCTGTGGTCTGGAATGAGGACAAAAAGCAGCTGTCGGTATTTCTGGTAAATCGGGAAGAAAAAGAAAAGGCTTCTGTTTTCCTGCAGCTGGAAGATTTCAGCGGGATCCGGACAGTGGATTCTGTGGTGCTGACGTCCAGCGATCCGCGGGCAACAAATCGGGAAAATCATCAGGCGGTCATCCCGGTGAAAGCAGACAACTGCACGGCGACCGAAGACGGAATCCGCGTAGAACTGCCGCCGCTTTCGTTCGATGTGCTTCGGATTACCACGGGCTGAGGAAATCCATGATATACTGAAAGACATGGGGGAAAACCAATGTCCATTACAGTAAATCAGATAGCCAGCCAGTGCGGCGTGTCGAGAACGACGGTGCTGCGTGCGCTGAATGGCGGAAGTGTGCGAAAAGAAACCAGAGACCGGATTCTTGCTGTGGCAGAAGAAAATCACTATCGGCCCAATCTCCTGGCACGCAGCCTGAACCATGGCCGGACGATGTCCCTCGGCGTTGTTACAATTAATGTAGAGAACCTTTTCTTCGTGCAGTCATTGAATGTAATCCATAAAACGGCTGACAAAAAAGGATTTTTTACCAGCATTGTCGTCTGCGATGAAAATCGGGAGATGGAACAGCAGCTGATTCAGGGACTTGCGGACCGGCAGGTGGATGGAATTCTGATCAGCCCGATCAGCAAGGGAAAGGAGTTCGAACAGTTTCTCCTTTCCCTTCATATTCCGGTTGTGTGCATGGGAAACCAGGTCGCAGATACGATCACTAC
>DAIMKA010000017.1:0-16598 GCA_036721955.1 Lachnospiraceae bacterium
AAGATGCCGGATGACATCTTCGGGTGCAGCGGTTTTGCCGAATCACTATCTCCAAATGAAATACGCCGGCCTCCGTGCAGTACCTCTCTGTTTCTCGTGCCGGCAGGCCGTGTCTTATTAAGTGTATCACACCCGCAAATACCTTGTCCCCAGGATCACCAGCATGTACAGAACCGGCTGGTGCAGCAGATAGATCAGCAGCGAATTCCTGCCGAGAAACGACAGCGGGGGAATGTTGATGCAAAGGACGGCGTTCTTCCAGTCGCCCCAGCCCTGCACCAGTTCTCCCAGATACAGGCCGCACCAGAAGAGAAAAATCCACGGGAGCAGTGAAAAATAATCGGTGGAATAAAACGACGGATCCGTAAAGCCCAGCCACGTCATGGCATTCCCATGATACCAGTCCGCCGGAAGAGTCCAGGTCATTCCCTTCCACAGCTGAAGGCTTCCGCTGTTGATCCACCGCGTCACATAAAACAAGGCGGCGCACAACAGGAGCCCTATGACCGGCGGAATCTTATCAAGGAAATGTTCCAGCAGCGCCGTCAGAAGCATCGCGCTCCCGAGGAATGTCAGAACCCCGAATACCACGCGGTCCTCCGGAAGGAAAACCAGCGTCGCCGCCGTCACAAGAAGCCCGGCGGCAAAAACAAGCGCCCCCCGTCTCCATTTGCGGACCGACAGGGTCATGCAGAATCCGGACAGGAGAAGGAAGGTCCAGCAGATCGACTGCTGCCAGTAAAAAGCCCCTTCCGAGTGATACCACGGCCAGTTCACACCCGCCAGATAGACAAGATCCCAGGCCCCGTGATAGGCGATCATACTGAGGAGCGTGATGCCGCGGATCACATCCAGAAAAGGCCAGCGCCCATGGCGCCGGTATCTGGTGCCCGTCATACGGCTCCTGCCTTCCCGGGCCGCAGAACCTCACCCACCTTCCGGATGACATATCGATAGGACAGGCCCGTAAAGACGCAGGCGCCGACCCACGCCATCGGATCACACAAAGAGGCGAGAAGGAAATTCATGGAGATCATAGAGGCAACCGCAAGGATCAGCCTGCAGACCAGCTCCGCCACGCCTCCCAGCATCGGCAGAAGACCGTACCCGCAGCCCTGCATCGCGTTGCGGAACACGAAAATATTGCCGAGCGGAATGTAGAACAGGGCGCAGCAGATAATGTACGTTCTCGCATACGGCATCATCGCGTTCAGATCGGTTCCCGCCGCGAAGAACAGGGCAATGAGGGGCCGCAGTGCCACGACCACCAGAATTCCCGCAATGATTCCGTAGATGGAAATGGAAAGCGAGGCGCAGCGGACGCCTTTTTTGATTCTCTCATATGCGCCTGCTCCGTAGTTCTGCCCGACATAGGTTGCCATCGTCTGACCGATGGAGAAATTTCCCTGTGTGATCAGGCCCTGCACCTTGCTGGCCGCCGTGAAGCCCGCAACTGCCGTCGCTCCGTACAGATTGATGGCCGCCTGCATGATCATCGTGCCGGACGCGGTGATCCCGAACTGAAGTGCCATCGGAATGCCGACCCGCAGCTGCTTCGAGGTTGCATCCGGATAGTACTTCCACAGCTCCCGTTCCGGAGTCAGATCCGGCACCTTCTTCAGAATATAGACGAGGCAGAGAACCGAAGAGATGCCCTGTGACAGGTCGGTCGCCAGCGCGGCTCCCATGGTTCCCATATGGAATACGATGATCAGAACCAGATCCAGAATGACATTCAGGACCGCAGAAAACACCAGCACCACCAGCGGCATTTTGCTGTTGCCGACGGCGCGTAAGAATGCGGACAGAAGGTTGTACGCAACACTCGCCGCGATTCCCATGCAGATCACCGAAATATAGGAATAGGCATCCGCAAAAATTTCCTCCGGCGTATTCATCAGCCGAAGGAGCGGCTTCATCACCGCAAGACTGCCCGCCGTCATGATCACCACCAGAACGAGTGACAGAATGACGCTGTTCACCACGCTCTTCTTCACGCCATTTGTGTCTCCGGCGCCGAAGCGCTGCGAGGTCAGAACCGTGAAGCCGCAGGTCAGTCCGGAGCAAAAGCCCAGGATCAGGAACATGATGGTTCCCGTCGAGCCGACCGCCGCAAGCGCGTTCTGTCCCACAAAGCGGCCCACGATGATGGTGTCGCACATGTTGTACAGCTGCTGGAAAACATTGCCGATAAACAGAGGAATGGTAAAACGAATAATGATGGAGAGCGGATCTCCCTTGGTCATATCGGACTGCATCGCCGTATCGCCTTTCTTGACTTTCTCCGGTTCTTCCGGGAATCATTACGAATATTTTACTCCGACTTGCTCACGGATTATAGCACGGCGCAACATTCAAAGGAACCATGGATTCATCCGTATTTTCTCCGGTATTTTGTCAGCCTGTTCCGGCAGGAAACCGCTTTCCCCGGCATGATAAAAAGAAGTGGTCTGTCATGCAATTTTCCTGTACTTTCCTCATAAAACATATATAATAAGGTAGCTGTTCCGGGCGACCGGACAACTGCAGACAACAGACACACAAAGGGCGGCAGTGCCGTCTTCCCTGTATCTACGGAGTAACTATGCTGAACCAGTATTCAAGAGCAGAACTGATCTACGGCCCCGATAATATGGAGCTTCTCCGCCACCGCCGTGTGGCCATTTTCGGAATCGGCGGCGTCGGCGGGAGTGTTGTAGAAGCGCTTGCCCGCATGGGCGTCGGCACACTGGACCTGATTGATGACGACCGGGTCTGCCTCACCAATCTCAACCGGCAGGTGCTCGCCACGCGCAGCACGGTCGGTAAATATAAGGTCGATGCTGCCCGCGAACGCGTGGCGGATCTCGATCCCGAAATTACGGTCAATACCTACCGGACCTTCTTCCTCCCGGAAGAGGCGGGACAGTTTGATTTCAGCCGGTTTGACTATGTCGTGGATGCCATCGACACCGTCACCGGCAAAATTCAGATCATCCTGCAGGCACAGGCCGCCGGAGTGCCGGTCATCTCCGCCATGGGCTGCGGAAACCGGACGGATCCCACGAAGCTCACGGTGACTGATATTTACAAAACCTCGCAGGATCCTCTTGCAAGAGTCATGCGGCGCGAACTGAAAAAACGCGGTGTCCGGAAGCTGAAGGTCGTCTATTCCACCGAGCCGGCCATCCGCCCCATTGATACCGACAATTCCTGCCTGCACCACTGCATCTGCCCTCCGGGCTCGGTCCGCAAATGCACGGAGCGGCGCGATCTTCCCGGCTCCACGGCTTTTGTTCCGCCCGCGGCGGGCATGATGATCGCGGCAGCGATTGTAAACGATCTCACACATTTTGACCCCAGTACACGTACCAAAGGCGGGAAACAGAATTGAAGAAAAACAACCACGATAAATTAAAAGCCGGACATGAGCTTGAGTTCGAGGATCTGTCCTCCAAAGACATTTCCTCTGAGGACGCCGGTGCCGATCAGGAGGAAAGCGGAAGCGCCAGGGAGCAGGAAGAGCTCCCGGAGTCCGCAGAAGACGGAGCGGATGATCCCGTGGAAGATCCGGTCTCCCGGGAACGCGAAGAGGATCATGAGTCTGAGGATACCGTCGATGCTGCGGAATTTTATGAGGACAGCGGTATCTATGAGGACGATGATGCCTACGAGGATGACCGGTACTACAGCTATTCCGCCGAGTCGCGGGAGAAGGCTGCACGCTCGCGCAGACGCCGCGCAGGCATGGTTCTCGCGGAGAAGATCGGTCTTGCCGTTCTCTGTGCTCTCCTGGTTCTGGGCTGTGCCGGCTATGTGATCGGCTGCTTCTACTTCGGCGGACACTTCGGCTTCCACACCTCCATCAACGGCACGGACGTCTCCTGTCAGAATCCGGAGACTGTCGAAGAGGAATTTACCGCCTCTTCTTCCTCCTATATTCTTACCATTCACGGGCGGAACAATGTAACCGACACCATTTCCGCCTCGCAGGTTTCTCTTTCCCCGTCCTTTGACGGTTCCATTGAGACTCTCCTGCAGGAAGACGCTTCCTGGAAATGGCCGAAAACTCTGTTTACCGAAACAGAGCTGACTATGCCGCCCACCGCCACCTACGACAGTGCTGCCCTGGATTCGCTTCTGGATACGCTGTCCGTTTTCAACCCGTCCAATGAGATACAGCCCGTGAATGCCACCTACGCCTTCACGGACGGATCCTATCAGATTGTTCCGGAGGACGGAGGATCCGTTCCCATCCGGGATGCGGTTCTTCAGGCCATCGGTACCGCTCTCGAGGAATACCAGAGTGACCTCACGCTCGGCGATGAATGCTACGAATCCGCCGCTGTCACCTCGGAGAACCCGGAGCTTCAGGAAACCGTGGCGGAACTGAACCGCCTGACCGGAATCACCGTCACCATTCCATTCGGAGATGACACGGAAACTCTGGAGGGAGAATCCCTCGCCGCGCTGGTATCCGTTCCTTCGGGAGATACCGCATCCGTGGAAGATGCATCTGCCTCCGATGCTTCCGGTGGCGAAGTCGCAGGGGATTCCTCCTCTCAGACGCAGGATCCTTCTGCTTCGCAGGAGGACGCCTCTGCCTCTTCTTCTGAAATCCACTTTGACGCCGCACAGATTTCCGCCTATGTGGACTCTCTTGCCGAGAAGTATGACACCTGCGGGAAGGACCGCGAATTCAAAACGACCAGCGGCAAAACCATCACCGTATCCGGCGGCAATTACGGATGGAAAATGGACCGCACGGCAACGGCCGAGGCCCTGACCGCCTTTCTTGAAGAAGGAACCAGCGGCGAGGTGGAGCCCGTCTGGACGCAGGAGGCCGCCCAGCACGGCGAGGATGACATCGGATCTTCCTATGCAGAGGTCGATCTGGATGAACAGCATGTCTATCTGTACATTGACGGGAAATGTGTCGTCAGCACGGACTGCGTCTCCGGAAAAGCCATCGACAGCGACCGCTTTACACCGGACGGGACCTACCGCCTTCTGTACCGGAAGTCTCCCGCGGTACTCAAGGGTGCCGACTATGAATCTCCGGTCACCTACTGGATGCCGTTCAACGGAGGCATCGGTTTCCACGATGCGCCGTGGAGGAGCAAATTCGGCGGGGAAATTTACCTCACCGCCGGTTCACACGGCTGCATCAACCTTCCGGCTTCCGAAGCCAAGAAGATCTACGCCAATGTCTATTCCGGCATGCCGGTCGTTGTCTTCGGCGGCATGAAGCCCGAGGAGGCCATCAAATACACCGGTCAGAAGCCCGGCTCCACGAAGAAGCCATCGGAACCCGAAGAGGCTTCCGATGCATCCGGAACCGGCAGCTCCTCCAATTCCGCCGGAAGCGCTTCGACCGAACAGACGCCTTCCGCAGATGCGGCCCAGTCCGCCGCGGCCTCCGTTGTCGCGCAGGCCGTCCAGAACTATATGGCACAGGGTATGACCGCGGAACAGGCGCAGGCACAGGTTCAGGCGGATCTGGCCGCACAGCTCGCTGCCCAGCAGGCGGCGGCTGCGCAGGGACAGGAGTAATCCGTCTTCCGATTCCGCGCACGAACATTCGGAAAGCCCCCGAAAAAAGGAGAAGTTCCCCAAAACGGAACTTCTCCTTTTTTATAACTCTTCCATACATGATGATTCCTGACGTGAATGGACCACTTGCGCGCATCTTCAAGTGTCAACACCTCCGGCTGACGGCATCGTGCATTTTCACTACAGTGCATCCACCAGGTCCTGCAGCTCCAGATAGCGCTCCATCCTCTCCTCGATTCTCGCATCCAGCTGCTCTTTTTCCCCGGTCAGTTTCCGAAGTTTCTCATAATCGGTTGCTGCCGCCGGGATCTCCTGTGCCAGCGCATCAGACCGCGCCTGAAGCCGGTCGATCTCTTCCTCAATCGTATCGTACTCCCGCTGATCCTTATAGGACAGCTTGGCCTTATGCTGCGTGCGGCCTGCTGCCGCACCGCTTTCTTCCCGGTTTTCCTTCTGACCGTCTCCGGATGATCTTCCGTCCTCTCCCCGGAAATCTTTGGTTTTTGCCGCCTCTTTTCCCGCCTGCAGCAGATGCTCCCGGTATTCCTCGTAGCCTCCGTCGCTCTGCCAGAGATGTCCGTCTTCCTCGAAAGCGAAAATCCGCGTCACCACCCGGTCCAGAAAATACCGGTCATGCGATACGGCCAGAATGATTCCGCTGAAGCGGTCCAGATAATCCTCCAGAATCTGCAGGGTCTGAATGTCCAGATCGTTCGTCGGCTCATCCAGAATCAGGACATTCGGATTCTCCATGAGAACCCGCAGAAGATACAGCCTTCTCTTCTCGCCGCCGGAGAGCTTCCCGATCCGCGCGTACTGCATCTTCGGATCGAACAGAAACCGGTCGCACATTTCGGAAGCCGAAACCAGCCCGTCCGCGGTTCGGATATACTCCGCGGTACTGCGGATGTAGTCAATCACCCGCGCGGATTCGTCCAACTGCTCGTTTTCCTGTGAAAAATAGCCGAACTGAATCGTCTGTCCGATGGAAACCGTTCCGGAATCCGGTGCGGTCATCCCGAGGATCGTCTTCACCAGTGTGGATTTCCCGCAGCCGTTCGGACCAATGATGCCGATGCGGTCATTTTTGCGGAAATGATAGGTGAAATCCTGATACAGCTTCCGGTCGCCATAGCTTTTACTGATGTGGTCCAGCTCAATCGTCTTGCCGCCGATTCTGGAAGGAAGCGATTCGATCTCCACCTGACGCTCTTCTTCTATTCTCTCCCGGTCACGCAGCGCCTCGAAGCGCTGAATGTGTGCCTTCTGTTTCGTGGACCGCGCTCTCGCGCCCCGCATCATCCAGGCGAGGTCCTTGCGGTACAGCGCCGCCATCTTGCGTTCCGCGGCCACTGCGCTGTCCAGCCGCTCCTGACGGAGCTCCAGATAGCCCTCGTAATCCTCCTCATAGCGGTACAGCTTTCCCTTGTCGATTTCCAGAATGACGTCTGTGACCTCATCCAGAAAATAGCGGTCGTGCGTCACCATCAGAAGCGTCCCACGGTAGGACTCCAGGAATTTCTGCAGCTCCTCAATCATCTGCGAATCCAGATGGTTGGTCGGCTCATCCAGGATCAGAACGTCCGACGGCGTCAGCATCGCCGCGACCAGGGCCGCTCTCTTCTTCTGCCCGCCGGACAGGCAGGACGGATCCGCGTCCGGATCCGGAATTCCGAATTTCAGAAGCTGCGAGCGCACCTCTCCCTTTGTATCCCAGTGGTCCGCCTTTCCGTATACCATGGAGGCGACATTCTCCAGAAGGGTTTTCTTCGCATCAAAAACGGGGTTCTGAAGGAGGTATGCGATCCGGAGTCCGTTCTGCCGGATCACCTCTCCCTCATCCGGCTCCATGGTTCCCGCAATGATGGAAAGGAGCGTTGATTTTCCGGTCCCGTTGATTCCGATGATCCCGACCTTTTCGCCTGCCTCAATACCGACGGAGGCCTCGTCCAGAATGACGCGGCCTCCAAGATTCTTGCTGATGTGTTCCAGATTTAAAATGCTCATGTCCGGTGCAGTAATTCCTCTGTAAATTTTGCCAGCTCTTCCAGAGCCATAAAGCGGCTCGCCTTGAAAAGCCACGCGGTCTCCGGTCCCACAAGCTGCCGGATGACATCCTTTGCTTCCTCTTTATTCCCGCAGCAGTGAACCTCCTGCAGACCGTCTGCCGCAGCCTCCTTCCCGAGGAATCCTGCCGCTCTTCCCACCGTCACCAGCGCATCCAGAGAAAGCCCTGCCGCGTACCTGCCGACCTCCCTGTGGAGAGATTCCTCGGCTTCCCCGAGCTCTCCCATGTCACCGAGAACCGCGATTCTTCTCTTCGCCTTTGTATGCGCAAGGGTCCGGAGCGCCGCCATCATCGACTGCGGATTCGCATTGTAGGTATCGTTGTACAGAACAACCTTCCCCGGAAGGTGCAGCGTTTCCATCCGCATCTTCGTCGGGACATAGTGTGCGATTCCTGCCTGAATCTCTTCTACGGTCAGACCGTAATGCGCACCGATCGCCGCGGCAGTCAATGCGGGATAGATCATATGGTGCCCCAGTGCAGGGACTTTCACCGGGAACGTCCCGATCGGCGTCACTGCCGTAAAGCTCATGGATTCCTGCGAGTTTTCCTCGATGTCCACAGCCCTCCAGGTGCAGTCTTCTCCCTCGCCGGCATAGGTGAAGGCAAACTTTTTCTGTTTTTCCTCATCTTCGCGGAGGCGGCCAAGGTATGCATCATCTCCGTTCATCACCGCAAAGCCGCCGTCCCTCAGGCCGCCGAAGATTTCACATTTTGCCTTGAAAATATTCTCTTTGCTTCCCAGGATCCCGATGTGGGCATCTCCGATGTTCGTGATCGTCACCGTCTCCGGCCGTGCGATATGAACCAGATAGTCGATTTCTCCCGGATGGTTCATTCCCATTTCGATCACTGCCATCTGTGTTTTCCGGGAAAGCCCCAGAATCGTCCTCGGAAGTCCGATGTTGTTGTTGTAGTTTCCCTCTGTCTTAAGTGTCTCAAACTTCTCCGACAGGACAGAAGCAATCATGTCCTTCGTTGTGGTCTTGCCGACAGAGCCGGTGATGCCGACCACGGGAATGTCAAACTGCCCGCGGTACCAGCGCGCCAGATCTCCCAGTGCGAGGATCGTGTCCGGCACCAGCACATAGAACTTGCCCGGTACATAGTCCCCCGGATCCTTTGAGACAACCGCTCCGGCCGCCCCTGCCTCCAGCGCCGCCCGGACAAACCGGTGCCCGTCCGCCTTCTCTCCGACGAAGGCAAAAAAGGCATCTCCCTCCCGGACAGTCCGATTGTCCGACGAGGTGCCCGTGATCCTTGTCTTCTCTTCTCTGAAATCTCCCAGAAGAGTTCCCTGAACCGCCTGCACAAGATTCTGTAGTGTGATCGCTTCCATTCCTTTTCCTCTACTCCTGACCGTTCATATCTGTCTGCCGATACGCATTATCGCCTTCGCGGTTACTCTTCTGTCCCCGCCGCGTAGCGCACAGCATCCTGTACAATCTGATCGCACAGGTCCTCATAGGAAATTCCGACGGCAGCCGCTTCCTGCGGAACCAGACTGGTCGGTGTCATTCCGGGAAGCGTATTCACCTCCAGGAAATAGATGTTGTCCTCCCGATCTACCATGAAGTCACTGCGGGAGTACGTGCGAAGTCCCAGTGCGCGGTGCACGGCAAGCGCCATCTCGCCCATCTCCTTCGCCTTCTCCTCCGTGAGCCGTCCGGGACAGATTTCTTCCGTTGCCCCTGCCGCATACTTGTTGGAGTAATCGTACCCGCCGACACGCGGAATGATCTCCACGGACGGAAGTGCGCGGTCCAGGAGAACCGCATTCGTAAATTCTCTTCCCTCGATGAACTGCTCCACCAGAATATCCCTGCTGTATTTCAGGACTTCATGGAGCGCGGGCTCCAGATCCTTCTCTTCCTTTATAATATATACACCGACGGAAGAACCACCGGTCGGTGTCTTGACAACGCAGGGAACGGTATTCTCTGCGGCGATGGCCGGGATCTGTTCCTCCTTCACACGGTGATATTCCTTCCATGCCGGCGTCTGAATTCCAAACGGCTTCAGCATTCTCTTGGTGGTGATCTTATCCATCGCCATCGCGGCGCCAAGATAATCGGAGCCGGTGTAAGGAATGCCCATCAGATCAAAAGCCGCCTGAATTCTTCCATCCTCGCCGTTGAGGCCGTGCAGGGCAACGAAAACCATGTCTGCCTTCTTGCAGATTTCCAGGACCCCGCGTCCCACGATGGACGGATCCTTCCATTTCCGGGAAGCCCGGACCGCATCCAGATCCGGTGCGATGCCGTCGAATTCAACCGGCTTCAGCTCCGGAAGCTTCTCAAAGAGCTGCTCCGGATGTTCCAGAACCTCTTCTCCCATATCCTCCAGACCGAGAAAAAGATCCACCAGCACTGCCTGATGTCCCTTCTTCCGGAGGGCTCCGCAGATCTTGGTTCCCGAAGAAAATGATATCTTCCGCTCTGTTGAAAGTCCGCCGCACAATACCACAATTTTCATCCCGATTCTTCCTTTCTCCCGCCGCTATGCTCTGCGGCAGCCGCATCCGCGGAAACCATCTCCCGCGGCTTTTCTCTCTGTGTTCTCTTTTACCGCGTTCTATCTTACTCTAATCCGTCAGCAAGGTACAGCACCGGCTGCCAGACACAGTGCTTCAGGAGCCTGATCGCACTTCACTATCCGGCACGCGGACAGGTCCGATCCCGCTCTTCGCAGCCTGTGCGTATGGCAGTGCCCGTCAGTTTTTCGGTTCTACGTTTTCCCTCCGCTCGAACAGGGTCTCTTTTGCGGAGCAGATCTTGTCCGCCAGAGTCACCAGCCAGGCAATGCGCGAGGACGGTGCATGGAACAGCGTCAGCGGCCACATATGGCTTTCAATGGCCTTCCCTTCCTCCCTGCTGATGTCAAAATCACGCCGGGCATTCATCGCCGCAATGTGCGGATGATGATAGCCGTGCAGACGGTCTCCGTGCTTATGCCAGTCATACAGAAAATAATCATGCAGGAAGGCAGCTGTCACCAGCTGCGTTTCATCCGCATGAACATGAAGCCTCCGGTTCAGCCAGAACGCTTCTCTTGCGACACTCATGCAGTGATCATAGGTGGTGATCACACCGTGCTGAATATATTGCTTCATCCGAAGGCAGCGCGGGTCCCAGGCAATCCTCCGGATTTTCTCCTGAAATTCCCGCTCTTCCCCTGTGGACAGGTGATTCATATTTCCTTTCTCTTCCTCTGTGACGCGTTCTTCTGGAGGGAGTCAAACAATCTGCGGAGCCTCTCGGAAGAATCCTCCTGCCCGCTGCCCGTCCTCTTCGGGCGGTATGCACGGATGCTGCGGATGTGATAACGCTCGCGGCCGGAGAAGTTCTCCATCATCCGGCGAACCTTCTCCGACATCTCCTGCCCGGACTTCTCCGCTTTCGCCTTTGCCGTATCGGATGCCAGCATCGCTGCAATCACTGCCGTCTCCCCGGCACTCTGCGCAGCAGCCTTTGCCGCACTGTATGCGGCAGCCGGTCCCTGCTGAACCGTCTGATAGCCGGCCTCCATCTTCTCATTGAATTCCTTCTCCACAGCGCTCATGCGGTCCAGAATTTTCGTCAGGCTGGCCACAGTCAATGCCAGATCCATTCCCAGAAGCACCGCGAACAGCAGGCTCAGCACTTCATTCTCAATCGGATGCGCATCTGTGGGAAGTGTCTCCAGAAACGGCAGCACGAATTTTACCACAACGATTCCTGCCAGGCCGAAGCCGCAGGTCGCCGGAAGGCAGATTCTTCCCTGAATGTTCAGCGGAACATTGCTGTAATCCCACCAGACCGCGTGGAACCATTTCTCCAGAACCCAGGAGGTCACGAACTCCATGATGGCGCTTCCCACTGCGCAGACCAGAAAGATCTCCCAGACAGGATAAGCCGCACCTCCGGTCATCGGAGGCAGCAGATGAAATACAATCAGCGCTCCCACCACGCCGCAGCCGTAAATCGGACAGATCGGACCGAAAAGAAACCCCCGGTTCTGCCAATGCTTCTCCTTCACCGTGCAGTAGGTACACTCATAGATCCAGCCGATGAAGCTGAAGATGATAAAATAATCAAAATACTGTGCCACGATCATGCGCTTCTTCCCCCTTTTTCAGCCTTTTGTATCCTGCTCCGGACCTTCGGCAGCATCCTCTTCCTTTTTCCTGTTTTTCTTCTGGTATACCCAGATTCCCGCGAGCGAAAGTGCACCGATCAGCACCAGGATCAAGATAAAGATACCATAATTGCGGTTCTCCAGGGCCGTTCCGCTGAGCGTGGAAAGATAAATTGCAGGGAAGCGTCCCACAGCCGTGATGAAAATCCAGGTTCCCAGCGACACGTCCGTAAGCCCCACCACGTAAGACATCAGATCCTTCGGCGTTCCCGGGATCAGGAAAAACAGGAACAGAAAGAATTCCTTCTTCTCAGAAGCGTGAAGAAAACGAACAGACCGGATCTGTTCCTCCGAGAAAAACAGATGCACGAATTTCCGTCCCGCTTTTCTGGAAATCAGAAACACCAGCACGCTTCCGATTGTCATGGCAGCATCACAGATCAAGGCCCCCCGGAAGGCGCCGTACAGATACCCGCCCGCGATTTCAAAGGGGCCTCCCGGAACGATGGCGGCAAAAATCTGAAGAATCACCATTCCCATATAGATCCAGACGCCCCAGACTCCCTGGCTTTCCAGATATGCTTCCAACGCCTCCGGATCCCGCGAGACGGCAAGGAGCGGCTTACCCACCGCTGCCATCATCGCGGCCATAACGGCAACCACAATCACAATGAACAGGATGCCCCTCGCCCGGCTCTCCGGATCCGGCAGATCATCCTTATGCGCAGAACTCTCACCCGAAGGCTGCTCCTTCGGATGAGAGTCCCTGCCGATAAACCACTTTCTATCGAATTTCCTCATGTTGTCTCTCCATCAATATTCAAGCATGTCCCCCCCTCGAATAATGCTGGCATTATCAATCAATCCACCCGGACCGGTGACGTCCAGGCCTTCCTTCCGTCCCTCGTGATGAGCTCTGCACGCACGAAAAACTCGCCGGGAGCAATCGGATAATCCATTCTGCCTCCCTGCACCTGTGTGACGCGATGCGGAACCCAGATGTGATTGCTGTAGAACACAACCGTCATGACATCCTCCGAGAACTCCAGATGCACAATTCCCTTCTCCCAGTCGATGGACATCTCATGAATCACCGGCTTCTGGCTCGCGTAGAAATTTCCGGCCTGCAGGGCATCCAGAATAGCCTCCCGGGAGAGCTCCGCCGCATTGACCATCGTATAGGAACAGCACTGATCTCCCTCATAGCCATGTGCATCATCACTTGCAACAGCCGGAATCAGCCGGTCATAATTGGTTCCCCAGATATCAAACCAGGCGGAGGAATCCGCCCGCTGACCATTGAAAGGAAGATCCGACACCGAATTGTAAATCTCCGCCGCCGTGATTCCGTTCAGATTCAGAATCCCCTTCGGATCCATCACGGACCACGCAGGGTGCGCCAGAATGGCAAGGCCGCCGTCGGCCCTGATCGCATTCACGATGTCCTGCGGTGCGGGGTGCGGATTCTCCCTGTAATTCAATCCCCTGTTCGAGGTCATGCCGATCCCGAGAATATGATAGGTAAGAACGTCCCCGGCCGCCCGGGTATTGGCGCCGCCGGTGTCCCACTCCACGCCGGAGAGAATCAGCATCCTCCCGGCATCCACAATGCCGTCTGCATTTTCCTCCGCAGTTTCTCCCGCAGAGGAAGGCACTCCCGGAGTCTTCTGCCCCGCGTTTTCCCAGTCGTCCGGATTCCTGCTCTCCCCCGGTTCCATCGTCACCGACGGGCGTCTGTGATCCGTCAGTGCAATGAAGTCATAGCCGCTCTTCCGATAGATTTCCACGGCGTCCTTCGGATCCAGATGGCCGTCCGAACGCGTTGTGTGCATATGAAGGTTTCCTTTATACCAGTTTCCCCTGTCCTCAAATACTGATTGGAACATTGCGTTGTCCTTTCTGTCTCTTCCTGCAGAATTTCTGTCTTTCTTCTTCGATCTCTGCTACAGTATACAGGAACTTTTTCTTTTCTATCACGAAGTTCTCAAAACTTTCACAGATTCGCCATCATTCGGAAACACCGGAAGGAGAAAACAGCTTTCACATGTACCGTGATCTCACCAGAGGGAAAATTTCATCATCGCTGCTTCTGTTCGCACTGCCCATGATTGCCGGGGACCTGCTGCAGCAGTTTTACAATATTGCCGACACACTGATTGTCGGAAGGGTTCTCGGGACGCAGGCGCTCGCCGCCGTCGGGAGCGCCTACACGCTGATGACCTTTCTGACCTCCATCTTCCTCGGTCTGTCCATGGGATCCGGTGCCCTGTTCTCCATCTGCCGTGGAAAGGGCGAAGAGTCTTCTCTTCGAAGCGCCGTCTGGCATGCCTTCTTACTGATCCTTGCCGTGACGCTTCTCGTCAATCTGGCTGTTTATCTTTTCCTGGAGCCGATCCTCGGCTTCCTCCGTGTTCCCGCCGGGATCCGCCCGGGAATGCGGGAATATCTTCTCATTATCTTCGCCGGGCTCCTTGCGACTTCACTGTATAATTTCTGTTCCTGCCTTCTGCGCGCGCTCGGGAATTCCTCCGTCCCGCTCGTTTTCCTCGCCGTATCCTCGGTGATGAATGTCGGGCTGGACCTTCTCTTCGTCGCCGTCTTCCGCCTCGGAATCTCCGGTGCAGCCTGGGCCACCATCCTGTCCCAGTACGTCTCCGGCATCGGCATTTTCCTCTATGTTCTGCTGCGCTGCAGGGAACTTCTTCCCACCCGGAATGAGCTGCATTACAATCCGCGGATTCTCCGCGAGATCGCCAATCTCTCTTCCCTCACCTGCCTGCAGCAGTCTGTGATGAACTTCGGCATTCTCATGGTGCAGGGACTCGTCAACAGCTTCGGTCCCACCACCATGGCCGCCTTTGCCGCAGCCGTCAAGATCGACACCTTCGCCTATCTTCCGGTGCAGGATTTCGGCAACGCCTACTCCACGTTCGTTGCGCAGAACTACGGTGCCGGAGATCCGGCAAGAATCCGGAAAGGAACGAGAGAAGCCTTCGGCATCAGCATTGCCTTCAGCCTCGTTCTCTCTCTTCTCGTCTGCCTGTTTGCCTCGCCGCTGATGCAGATTTTCGTGAACGCTTCCGAAACCGCCGTCATTGCCTCCGGCGTCCGGTATCTCCGGGTGGAGGGAGCTTTTTACTGCGGCATCGGATGCCTGTTCCTCCTCTATGGCTACTACCGCGCCGTCAAACGGCCCGGCATGTCCGTCGTTCTGACCGTGATCTCCCTCGGCACCCGCGTCCTCCTTGCCTACCTTCTTGCCGCAGTTATCGGTGAGACCGGCATCTGGATCTCCATTCCCATTGGCTGGGGGCTGGCCGACCTGACAGGACTTCTATACATGAAACGCCTGCGATCCGTTTCCTCTCATTCATAATTCCCACATCGGCACTGCGCAATCCGGGAATGCTGCCTGCGATCCGGAAAGTCATTGCTGCATTACTTTTTTCGTTTCTCTTCGTAGTCCTTCAGCGACGCGACCGCCTCCCGTGACATGGGGATCAGCGCGATCATGTTGAAGATCGTCATGAGTCCGATGCCGACATCGCCGAGGTCCCAGACGAAGGTGTACGCCGCAAGGCACCCGACAAAGAGATTGACCAGCGCAATGATCTTATAGATGGTCTGCGGCGCCCATTTGTCACCGAACACATACGCCACATTGGAACGTGCATAGAACAGGACGCCCAGGAATGTCGAGAAGCAGAACAGTCCCAGCGTAACCGCAATGAAAATCACGCCCGCCTCTCCGAAATGATACCGCATGGCTGCCTGAAGAAGATCCATTCCTGACAGTCCCTGCGTCACTTCCTGCGGTGCGAGCAGCATGACAAAGGCCGTGCAGCTGCAGATCACAATCGTATCAATGAACACACCGAGCGACTGGAGAAGTCCTGCCTTCACCGGATGATCCACATCTGCCGTCGCAGCGGCGCACGGCGCAGAGCCGGAACCTGCTTCGTTGGAGAACAGGCCTCTTTTCACGCCGTTCATCAGAATCGTGCCAAAGCCGCCCGCCGCGAACTGACGGATTCCGAAGGCTTCTTCGAAGATTCTGGCGAATACGCCGGGGAGTGCGGAGAAGTTGTTGATGATGACGAACAGCGTCAGGAAAATGTAGAATCCGGCCATGACCGGCACGATAAAGTCCAGCACCTTCACGGTGACATTCCTGCGAAGGACAATGGCCGCGCCGATCGCGCACAGGAGCACCGCCGTCACAATCGGCGGCATATGGAACGCATTGCTGAACGCTGCGGAGACGGAGTTCCCGCTCACCTGGCTGATACCGCACCAGCACAGAAGCCCCGAGAGGGCGAACAGAACCGCCACCACGCTCTTTTTCTTCTTCCCATGCAGGAGGTCATGAATGTAGTAGGCCGGGCCGCCGCGGTAGCCGCCGTACAGCGGATCGTTTTTCCGGTGAATCTGCGCCAGAGTCGCCTCCACAAAGGCTGTACTGGATCCGATGACCGCCGTCACCCACATCCAGAAAACCGCTCCTGCACCGCCCGCTGAAACCGCTGCCACCACGCCGACAAGATTGCCCATGCCGACGCGGGTCGCCGTGGAGACAATCAGGGCCTCCAGCCCGGAAACGCTGCTCTTCTTCTCCGGATCAATTTTCTTCTCCGCTGCCACCCGGATCATCTCCGGAAACAGGCGGACCGGCAGAAATCTCGTCCGGATCGTACAGAAAATTCCCGCCGGAATCAATATAAGGACCAGAAGCGAAAGTCCCAGCGTGGAACCGCCCGGAAGCGGGATCCGCACGAGATCCCCCCATAATAAGTTGTAAACTGCCTGAAATACCCCCATCATCCCTACACCTCGCTGAGGCAAAATCCGCGATACCAGAGAGAATTTCGCGAAGGCGAATTCT
>DAIMKA010000018.1:0-10033 GCA_036721955.1 Lachnospiraceae bacterium
TTCTGTATCAGGCGGATCCGGCTTCGGTCGGAGGAACGCTTCCGGGGGATGATTTTTATTTTGAATAGGCTGCAGTGACATTTCTTCGGCACCGGAAATCCGTTTGAACGGAATTGGCGTCCGAGTGCCGGGCAAGCGATGTCATCGGCAGTCAGGAAAAAGCCGCAGACAGGCGGCATGGCAGGATATTTATGAAGAAGAAGATCATCATCATCGCGGGGTGGCTTGCGGCATGGCAGCTGCTCTCCGTGATCATCCACAATCCGATCCTGATGGCGGGACCGGTGGAAACACTCAGGGCTCTGGCGGCACTCCTTGGAACCGCAGAGTTCGGGGAGAGCCTTGCCTTTTCCTTCCTTCGGATCGTCGGGGGCTTTCTTGCGGGATCCGCAGCGGGGATTCTTCTGGCGTATCTCGCGGACAGAAAACCCGTTCTCCGGGACATTCTGGCACCTCTTGTGACGGTTCTGAAGTCGGTGCCGGTGGCGAGCTTTATCATTCTCGCACTGATCTGGTTCGGCTCGGGGGCCCTGTCATTTGTCATCAGCTTCCTGGTTGTTTTCCCGATCCTGTATCTGAACACCCTGCAGGGCCTGCAGAATCTGGACGGGAAGCTTCTGGAGATGGCGGAGGTGTTTCATATTCCGGCGTCGTCGAGGCTGAAATACATTGTTTTGCCCGGCATCTATCCGTTCCTGCAGAGTGGCTTTGAGCTGGCTCTCGGGATGAGCTGGAAGAGCGGCGTCGCGGCGGAGCTCATCGGGCAGTACAAGCTGAGCATCGGCAACCAGCTCTATATGGATAAGATTACGCTGGATACGGCGGGGGTCTTTGCCTGGACGGTGGTGATCCTTCTTGTCAGCTGGCTGTTTGAAAAACTCTTTCTCCTTCTCGTCCGCACGGTGGGAAGAAAGACACTCGGAACAGCGGGACAGGAAGAAACATCCGCCGCTTCCTCTTTGCAGGAGGGAAAGGCGTCCGAGAACGCCGGAAGAAATACCGGCGGGCACTCCGGTGCAGAGGAAGGCGGGCAGCAGGACAGTGCGGGGAAAGGAGAGAAGGCATGACCATTGAGGCGGAGCATATTTTCAAGAGCTACGACGGCAAAAATGTGCTGAATGATTTCTCACTGGACATTTCCTCGGATTCTTCCTATGCCATCACAGGGGAGTCCGGCGCGGGAAAGACCACGTTCCTGCGGATCCTTCTCGGTCTGGAGAAGCCGGATCAGGGAAGAGTGCGGCTCCTTGGCGATTACAAGTACTCGCGGGTCAATGCCGGAGTGGTTTTTCAGGAGGACCGCCTGTGTGAGAATTTCTCGGCGGTTGAGAACGTTGCGATGGTCAGCCGCAAGCTCTCCCCCCGCATCGCCAGAGAAGAGCTGGAGAAAATTCTTCCGCCGGATCAGCTGGACAAGCCGGTCCGGGAATTATCGGGCGGAATGCGGCGAAGAGTCTGCATCATTCGCGCCTGCATTGTGCCTTCTGATGTTATAATAATGGATGAGCCTTTTACCGGTCTGGATGAAGACAACCGGAAGAAGTGCATCCGGTACATTCGAAGCATTCAGGGGACCACGCCTCTTGTGGTGACAGCTCATTCACTGGAGGGACTGGATTTTTGCAAGGCAATTCCGATTCATTAGGATTTGCCACCCTGAGCAGAACAACAAGAAAGGAAACAGGTATGGTAACAAGTGACAAGGGGTTAGTAAGCTACAAACACAAGGTTATGGAAGAAGTGGCACGTCTTGCCTGGGAGGGGAATCTCGACGATGAGCACAAGGAAGAGCTCGTCTACAAGCTTATTCCCGGCCCGAAGCCGACGTACCGCTGCTGCATCTACAAGGAGCGCGAGGTTACGAGACAGAGAATCCGTCTGTCCTGCGCGCAGAATACAATGGGAAATCCGGATTCGAAGAACGTCGTTCAGGTCATCAAGCCTGCCTGCGACGAGTGCCCGCTGTCGGCATACTCCGTGACGGACAACTGCCGTCTGTGTCTCGGAAAGGCCTGTCTGAACTCCTGCAAGTTCGGCGCGATCTCCATCGGTGAGTTCCGCTCCCACATTGATCCCAACAAGTGCAAGGAGTGCGGCATGTGCGCACAGGCATGTCCTTACGGCGCAATCGTACACCTCGTTCGTCCCTGCAAGAAGGCATGTCCGGTCGGAGCGATCACCTTTGATGAGTACGGCTTCTGTGCAATTGATGAGTCCAAGTGCATCAGCTGCGGACACTGCATTCACAGCTGCCCGTTCGGCGCCATCGGATCCAAAACCTATCTCACCAAGATCATCGAGCACATCAAGAACGGTGATGAAGTATACGCAATGTGTGCGCCCGCAACCGAAGGCCAGTTCGGAGAGGACATTTCCATGGCCGCGATCCGCGAGGCCCTGAAGAAGGTCGGCTTCACGGACATGGTCGAGGTAGGACTCGGCGGAGATATGACGGCAGCCTATGAGGCGGCAGAGTGGAGCGAGGCCCTGAAGGAAGGCAAGAAGATGACTACCTCCTGCTGCCCGGCCTTCATCAATATGATGCGCAAGCACTTCCCGGAGCAGTTCGCGAACAACATGTCGAGCACGGTTTCCCCGATGTGCGCGATCTCCCGTATGCTCAAGGCGGAACATCCCGGCTGCATCACTGTTTTCGTCGGACCCTGCATCGCGAAGAAGAGCGAGGCCGAGGACAAGAGCGTTCCGGACAATGCGGACTACGTTGTCACCTATGGAGAGATCCGCGCAATGCTCCGCTCCAAGGGTGTTGAGGTTACACCGGTGGAGGAGAACTATCAGGAGTCTTCCATTTATGGAAAGCGCTTTGCAACCAGCGGCGGAGTAGCGGCAGCGGTCATCGAGGTGATGAAGGAGCGGGGCGAGGATGTCTCGAACATCAAGCTCAAGAAGGTCGCAGGCGGACAGGACTGCCGCACGGCACTGACGCTCCTGAAGGCCGGCAGACTTCCGGAGGACTTCATCGAGGGCATGGTCTGCCCCGGCGGCTGCGTAGGCGGCCCGTCCCGTCATAAGACCGAGGTCGAGATCAAGAAGGCAAGAGAGGGACTTCTTGCCAAGGCGGACGGCCGTCAGGTTCTCGAGAACATCAAGAACTACCCGATGGACAAGTTCAGCATGCACCGCGACGGACATATGGACTGATCCGTATCTGACCGGAGACGAAGAGCAAGGCAGGAGCGTGGAAGAACAGAATCCGGCCGGAGCAGGTAAGTACATTCATAATTCATAAGATTATAAAAGCAGGAGGCAGGTTTCCTTTCGGGAGGCCTGCCTCCTGCTTTTTGCGTACAGCACAGATGAAAATCCTGAAACCTCCCGCAGCGGTGAGAGCCTGTAAAGACCCGGGCGACGGGAGGAGCAGGCCGCTGCCTGCAGTTATGTCGTCTCTCGCCGGGATTCGCAGTCAGCTGCCTGCACCGGGGCTGCTTCCCGCCGGTATTCACTGGGAGTCATATTCCGGTAATTCCGGAAGGCCTTGGAGAAGTAGTTGTTGTCCGGGTAGCCGACGCGGGCGGAAATATCGGAAATCGGGATGGAAGGATCCCTCAAAAGCTCCTCTGCCCGTTTCATCCGGACCAGGGTGAGATATTCATAGATGCCGAGCTGATACCGGGACTTGAAGAGACGGGAGAGATATTCCTTGGAGAAGAAATACCGGTCTGCAAAATCCTGAATCCGCATGTTCTCCGAGTACCGCGATTCGATGGTGTCATGAATGAGATCCACCACCTCCGATGCAGAGAGTGCGGCCTCGGAAGCCTCCGGGACCGAGAAGTCCTCGTCCGGATAGCGCGCGGTCATGACGCGGCCGATCGCTTCATTCAGCTCCCCGGCCACAACAGGCTTTAACAGATAGTCCGAAGCACCGTAATGGATGGCGCTCTGGGCATAGGAGAAATCGTCGTATCCGCTGATGACGATAAAGGCGGCGTGCGGGCTTCTTGCGGAGGCCTGCCGCAGGAATTCGGTTCCGTCCATGACGGGCATATGCATGTCCACGAAGACGAGATCCGGGTGAAGCTCCGACAAAAGAGCAAGAGCCTCCCTGCCGTTTGCGGCATAGAGCGGCGGCTCCAGATGCCACTGCGCCCACTCTCCGAGCTTGCTGATCGCAATACGGACCGGCTTTTCATCGTCGACAATCAGTACCTTATGCATGAAAATTCACCTCTTTTTGATAATGGTACAGCACCTTGAGTTTTTCAATGCGAATCGTCTGCCCGAGGACCGGTTACTTTTTTGATTCCGCTGGAATCCCGGCCCCGGGATCCTGCAGGAAATCCGGCTGCAGAAGGAGCGTGACGCAGGTGAAGTGATCCTCGCTCCTGCAGCTGCTCTCAATCTGAATGTCCGCCCGGTTGTCATACATGATTTTCAGGCGGCTGTATAAGTTAAGAAGTCCGATTCCGGAAGAGGGGCCGGACTTTTTCTCCTTGTCCCCGGGAAACGGCTTTACGCGGGAAACGTTTCCCGCAGGACAATCCGGTTCGGCTTCGAAAGCCGTTTTTTCTCTGCGGGAAGAGTCTGCTCCGGAATCCTCAGGACCAGTACCTTTAAGGGGAGAGGAACTCTCCGAAAGGGTGCCGGGGGAGCCCGCGGTGTCGCCGGGGCGGTAGGAGCGGAGCTGTCCCAGAACTTCGTCGAGGCGTTCCGGGCTCATCCCGGCGCCGTCGTCACGGACGCGGATGACCAGCGTGTCCGCCTGCCGGAAGACATCCATTTCCAGATGAAGCCGGCTGATGTCTCCGGTCAGGCCGTATTTTATGGAGTTCTCAACGATCAGCTGAAGGCTGCATTTGGGGACCAGAAGGTTCAGGAGCGCGTGATCAATCCGGCGGGTCACCTGAAGCCGCTCGTCCATGCGGAGCTTCTGAAGCTCAATGTAGTTGTCGGTGAAGCGGAGCTCCTGCGAGAGGGAAACTTCGTTGGAGCCGTTGATGGAATAGCGCATGTTGGAAGCAAGGCGCGTGATCATATCGTAGAGTTCCGGCTCGTCGTTCATGAGCGCCTCGGATCCGATGGCCTGAAGCGTGTTGTAGAGAAAATGCGGATTGACCTGTGCCTCCAGCGCCTCAATCCTCGCATTCTTCTCATTCAGTGAGGCGATCAGGTTGTCGTTGACAAGCCGGTCGATGTGCTCCGACATGTCGTTGAAGGAACGCCCGAGCTCCGCGGTCTCCCGGCATCTTCCGATGCTGATCTTCGGATACTGGCCGGAACCGACCTGTCCCTGAAAACCGGCGAGGGCGGACAGGGGAGCCGTCAGATACCGGATGAGCAGGAAAGACAGAAGGAGCGCAATCAGCAGAAAAACCAGTCCCTGCAGGAAGGAAAACAGCTGAATGGCGTGCAGCTCGCCCGTGATGGAGGACAGGGGTGTCAGTGCCGCGAGCGTCATGCCGGAGGAGGCGTCCGATCCGGAGACGAGAAGGTATTTCGCCCCGGCAACGGTGAGAATGCTGCCCTCTTCGGAGCTCTGAGAGGACAAGACCTTCGCAGGCAGGACCTGCCGGAGATCCTCGCGCATGGTGCCCGGCGCATTGGTGTAGAGAAATTGTCCGTCCTGATTGAACAGGGCGATGAGCTGTCCGTCGAAGCCGGAGGACATAATGCTCTTGTTCACATCGATGGTGACAAGCGCGATGGGTTTCCCATCGCTGATCCGGATAATCGTGTGAGAAAAAGAGAGCAGCGCATTCTGGCTGTCGGAAGGAAAAACCGCATAGTGAAGCGGAGAAAGAAGGCATTCCTGATAGGCGGGATCGTCGGAAGAGAACTCCTCCCGGGAAGTCTTCATGCGCTGATCGGAGGCAGAGCGGCCGATCCTGAGATTCTGATGGAACATGGAAATCTGGTAAGAGAGAAGGTCCGTCCGGGAGTAGAAATACAGCCCGACCTTCTTCTGAAGCTCGCTGACCCGCGTTTCATCGAGAGGGCTGGAGCTTAAAAGGTCATTGTAGAATTCGGCGTCATAGACCGGCAGAACGCAGAAATCGGAGAGCTCCGAGAAATACTGGTCCAGATTCTGGAGCTTCAGACGGATGAGCTGGGAGGCGGCTTCGTTCTGGCGCCGGATGGCATTGTCCGTTCCCCAGCGGTAGTTGGAATAGGAGAGAAGGAGTGTGAGAATCAGAAGAAGCGCCGCCATCAGAAGCGTAAACGTAAGCCAGAGGGGCGAGCGGTTCATCATGGCGCGGATTCTGGAACGGAGCGTCTTCGGAGTATGAAGTTGTCTGTTTGTCAGAACGCTCATGCCAAGGATTTTATACCTTCGGAGAGAAACAGGCAAATAAATTAAGAAAAATGATGTATATTATGACGACAAAATAAAAAATATAGAGATTGAATATGTCATTATTTTACAGTTCTGAGATCATGATTTTCCATTCATCCGTCAGAGTGACTGATTTAGAATGAATTCAGACGGAAAGAAAACCGGAAGCCTGCGAGTCATAAGTCAGGCACTTATTCAGAATAGCGGACGGGCAGCAGAGAGAAAAACAAAGGCTCTTCCGGAAGGGTGTCAAGAGGCTTCGGACGGTTCAAAGAAAGTCAGAGGGAGGATCGGATGGAAACATCGAAACGAAAACGCAAGGAACAAAGAGAGAACTTCCTCTTTACCATTCCTTCGGTCATTCTGGTCGTGATGGTGATGTACATTCCTTTTGTGATGAGCGGGTTTTATTCGCTGACGCAGTGGAACGGCATTGCCAAGGAGCCGGTTTTTATCGGATTTGAGAATTTCAGAACCATTTTCTCGGGAAGCTCGGACTTTCTTCCGGCCCTGTGGTTCACAATCCGGTACACGGTTCTGTTCGTGATTTTCTCCAATGTCATTGCGCTGGCGCTTGCCGTCGCACTGACGAAGAAGTTCCGGCTCGCGAATGTCTACCGCGGACTGTTCTTCATTCCCTATATCATGAGCATGACGGTGGTCGGCTTTATCTGGAAGTTCATTTTCACCTCCGGATTCAAGTCCCTGTATGCGGCAACCGGGTGGGGGCTCTGGAATCTTTCCTGGCTGGGAGATCCGGACATTGTGTTCTTCTCCATCGTGCTGGTGGGGGTCTGGCAGTCACTCGGCTTCTACATTGTGCTGTACATCGCAGGACTTCAGGCGGTGCCGACGGATGTCCTGGAAGCTGCCTATGTGGACGGCGCCGGCAAAGCGCAGACATTCTTCCGCGTAACGCTCCCGCTTCTCGGGCCTTCCATGACAACGTGCGTCTTCATGTCGCTCACCAACGGACTGAAGGTCTTTGACATCATTCTGGCACTGACCAAGGGCGGACCCGGAAAGGCGAGCTACAGCGCAACGCTCCAGATTTACAATGAGGCCTTCACCAACAACAACTTCGGCCTCGGCTCCGCGGAGGCAATCCTGTACTTCCTGTTCGTGCTGGTGATCACGCAGCTGGTGCTGAAGGGAATGAGCCGGAAGGAGGTGGATCTGTGATGACGCGTCATAGCAGAAGAATTCTCGGGAAAACGGTTCTGATTGTCATTCTGACCGCGGCGGCACTCCTGTACATCTATCCGGTGTTCCTGATGTTCGTCAACTCCTTCAAGCCGTTCGGGGAAGTGATTGCGGATCCGATCGCCATGCCGAAGGAACCGACCTTTGAGAACTACACGTACGTGGCGGAGAAGATTCATTACTTCAAGCTCCTCGGCAACAACGTGATGATCACGGGAATCGGCATTGTCGGAATCCTGTTTTTCTCTTCTCTTGCCGCTTACATCTGCGACCGGAGAAAGACGAAATACACGGGCTTTGTCTACACGCTTCTGATCACACCGATGCTGATCCCGTTCCAGACGATTATGATTACGCTCCTGAAGGCAATGAGCGTGATTCACCTGTCCGGATCCCGCGTGGGCCTCGGCATCCAGTACTGGGGCTTCGGCATCCCGATGGCGGTTTTCATCTTCTATAACTTTATGAAGACGATCCCGAAGGAGCTGGACGAGAGCGCACAGATCGATGGCGCTTCCACGATGCGGACCTTTGTCTCGGTGATTTTCCCGCTTCTGAAATCCGTGACGGTGACGGTGCTGGTTCTGGATGTCATGTGGATCTGGAATGACTTCCTGCTCCCGCTCCTGATGGTCAACGCGAGCAACACGACGAAGACACTGGTCCTCGCGGCCTACACCTTCATCGGACAGATGAACACGCAGTGGCAGTACGCCATGACCGGTATGGTTCTGGCCGTCTTCCCGTCGATTCTGGTGTTCATTTTCCTTCAGAAATACATCGTGGAGGGCGTGGTGGCAGGAGCCGTCAAGGGCTGATGGGCAGCAAACCGGAAATCGTCCTGCCGACCGGAAAAAGAAGCCGATCCGGTGCTTGTGACAGAAAGAAAGGAATACGGATCGGGACATCCAATCGGATCTGACTCCTGCAGGAACCAGGCAGCGGCAACAGCAAATAACAAAGTAAAAAACGCCCGCAGGGGCGGCAAAGGGGTAAAAGAGAAAGGAGAGAAGTACCATGAAAAAGAAAGTATTGGCAGCAGTATTGGCAGGCATCATGGCGGCAGGAATGCTGGCGGGATGCGGATCCTCCGGAGACGGCGCAGGGAATACCTCCGCTTCAGCGGCGGATACAGAGGCACCTGCGGAGGATGCGGCTGCGGAGGAGACGACCGAAGCGGCAGATACCTCTACGGACGCGGGGAAAGCGGATTATTCGGCGGACAGCGGTGAGATTTATATTTTCATTTCCCAGCCTGAGTACGCAGATGCGCTCAATACTCTGATTGATGAGTACAAGAACGTGGCACCGAATGTCACGATCAACTACGAGACCACGCAGAACGACTACCCGACTCTTCTGAAGGCGAAGATCAACTCCGGTGATGTTCCGGACATCTTCTCCTCCACATCGGGAATGGAAATCGATACCTACCGTGAGTATTCCTATGACCTGACCGGCCAGCCGATTGTGGACGCGATGGATGACGGCGTTGCGGCGGCAATGGCATCGGCAGAGGAAGGCGGCAAGGGCTGCTACGGACTTGCGATCAAGGGCAATTACTTCGGACTGATCTGGAATCAGGACATTCTGGATGACTGCGGAATCACTGCACCGGAGACGCTGGATGATTTCAAGAAGGACTGCGAGATCATCAAGGGAAAAGGCTATCAGCCCTGCACCACAGGATTCATGGAGTGGTGGGTGTACAAGCACAACGCGATGGACTTCCTGAATGCGGCTGCCAAGGCAAACGGAGAGGCAACGGCGGACATGGTTGCAAAGTTCCAGGCGGGCGAAGCGAAGATCAAGGATTACTCTATTCTGTATGACAACTGGTTCGACTACATCGATACCGCAGTGAAGTACGGCGATGACAAGCCGCTGGAAACCGATCTTTCCGGTGAGGAACAGGCCTTTGCGGCAGGCAATACGGCTTTCATGCTCGGCCAGGGCGCATGGGTGGAGGCAGATCTTCTTGCCATCAATCCGGATCTGAACATCGGCTTCGGCGGATATCCGGTGGATGCGGATCCTGCAGACTGCCAGGTGGTATCCGGTTCGGATCAGGCGCTGCATGTCTATAAGGATTCCCAGAATCTGCAGGCGGTTCTTGACTTTGTCAACTGGTGGTACACCTCGGATTACGGCCAGAGCTGGTTCACGGATGTGGCCGGCGTCGTTCCTCCGATCAAGACCGACAAGGCTTCTTCCTCCACCATCATCGAGCAGGGCAAGAAGTCTGTGGACGAGAAGGGCTCCGGAGATCTGTCCATCTGCTACTCGACCGACAGCTTCAACCAGGCATTCGGTGAGGCAATGCAGTCCTACATCGCAGGAACGGCTGACAAGGATGCAACCTGCGCCCAGATCGAGAAGGACTGGCACGAAATCGACGGCGCGGCGAAGTAATGCAGGCAGGACCGGGAGAACACAGCATGAAGAAAACCTTTGTTCTTTGCGGGAAACCGGTTTGAAAAAGATACCTTGCGGTGCGGCGGGGCAGGAGAGCACGTCTCTCCTGCCCCGCCTTTT
>DAIMKA010000018.1:10048-16563 GCA_036721955.1 Lachnospiraceae bacterium
AGATCATCGCTCCATTCTATAGTAAAAGGCTTTATAATGATTTTATCCCTGTGCCGGAGATTTCACGGCACGCGGTATGGCAGAGACGGGATGCCGGAAAGACAGGGGGAGCAGAAAACGGGTTTCCGGCGGAGCGTCCGTTTGATTGACAGGAGGGTGTATGAAATTTACAGATGGTTACTGGCTGCGGAGCGAGAATGTACAGGCTTCGTTCGCGACACAGGCGTTTACCGTGGAGAAGATTCCGCACGGCATGCGGATCGCGGCCCCGGAGCGTCCGATTCATTCCAGAGCGGATGCCCTGGACATCACGGTTCTGTACATTGACATTGTATCGGCAGGGCACAACGACATTGCCATGACGACGACGCATTACATGGCGTACGATTCGAAGGAGCCCCGCTTCGAGCTGACGGAGCATCCGGACGATGTGGAAGTGGAGATTGATGAGAAGGAAGCGGTTCTGAAGGCGGGGGACATGACCGTCCGCGTGGACCGCGAGACCTGCGCCATTTCCTTTGAAGCGGAGGGCAGGAGACTGACCGGGACCAGTTTCCGCAACATCGGGTATATGCGGGTGAACAAAAAGCCGTCGAAGCTCCGGATGGATCCTCACTATTTCGAGCAGGACTATGAGCCCTACATGCTGACCGAGCTGTCGGTGAAGCCGGGCGAGACGATCTACGGCTTCGGCGAGCGGTTCACGCCCTTCGTGAAAAACGGCCAGACCGTCAACATCTGGAACGAGGACGGCGGCACGGCGAGTGACATCGGATACAAGAACATTCCTTTTTATATGAGCAGCGAGGGCTACGGCGTGTTCACGGATCACACCGGCCCGGTTTCCTATGAAATCTGCTCGGAGAAGGTGGGCTTTGTCGGAACCTCCGTTCCCGGCGAGCAGCTGCGGATGCATGTGATGTACGGGGAGACGCCCGCGGACATCATTCAGGTCTACACAGCGCTGACCGGACGTCCGGCGCTTCCGCCCGCGTGGAGCTTCGGGCTGTGGCTCTCCACGAGCTTCAAGCCAAGCTATGACGAGGACACCACGAACAAGCTGATCGGCGGCATGCAGGACCGGAAGATTCCGATGCGCGTGTTCCACTTCGACTGCTACTGGCTCCGCGCCCTGCACTGGTGTGATTTTACCTGGGATCCGGCGGTGTTCTCCGATGTGGAGGGAATGATTCACCGCTACCACGAAAAGGGACTGAAGCTCTGCTGCTGGATCAACCCGTATGTGGCCCAGGACACGGAGATGTTCCGCGAGGGAGCAAAGCGCGGTTATTTCCTGATGAGAAAGGACGGCCGCGGCGTCAAGCAGATCGACAACTGGCAGCCGGGCATGGCGCTTGTGGACTTCACCAATCCGGAGGCCTGCGAATGGTTTGCGGGCAAGCTGAAGGGACTTCTGGACGCGGGCATTGACGCGATCAAGACGGACTTCGGCGAGAGAATTCCGATCGATGTGATTTATCATGACGGAAGCGATCCGGTCATGATGCACAATTATTACACCTACCTGTACAATCAGCTGGTGTTCCGGACCCTGGAGAAGGAAAAAGGAGAGGGCAACGCGGTCCTTTTTGCGAGAAGTGCAACGGCGGGCAGTCAGAAGTTCCCGATTCACTGGGGAGGGGACTGCGAGGCAACCTACGGCTCCATGGCGGAGACCATGCACGCGGGCCTGTCCTTCATGATGAGCGGCTTCTCCTTCTGGAGCCATGACATCTCCGGCTTCGAGAAGACGGCGACGCCGGATCTGTACAAGAGATGGGCACAGTTCGGCCTTTTCTCCACGCATTCGAGACTCCACGGATCCGATTCCTACCGTGTGCCGTGGATTTTCGATGAAGAATCCAACGACGTGGTCCGCTTCTTCAGCGAGCTCAAGTGCAGCATGATGCCGTTCTACTATCAGCTGGCGGGCTATGCGCACCGGACCGGTGTTCCGGTGATGCGCCCGATGCCGTTTGAGTTCCCGAAGGACCTCGCGTGCCGGTATCTCGATCTCGAGTACATGCTGGGCGATTCCGTGCTGGTGGCACCGATCTTCAACGAGAACAGCCTGGGACGCTTCTATCTGCCAGGGGTGCAGGCCGGCGAGAGCGCGGCCAGATCCGGCAGGTGGGTCGGCCTGATCGACGGTGAGATTCTGGACGGCGGCAGATGGTATGAGAAGAAGTATTCTTATATGAACCTTCCGGTATTCGTCCGTGAGGGATCCCTCCTGGCATTCGGTGCGCACAGGGATGTTCCGGATTATGACTACACGGACCACACGACGCTCCGCCTGTATCTGCCGGTGGATGGCGAGACCGCGGTCTGCGAAATTCCGGATCTGACGGGAAACGTTGTGACAACGGCCCGGGCAGTCCGCGAGGGAGCAAAGATCACTCTTTCCGTGGAAGGAGCCCTGAAGGATGCCGTGCTGGAGGTCGTTACGGAGGACGGCAGCACGCGGAAGGCTTCCGTGGAGAACGGAAAGGCAGAGATTCTGCTCTGAACCATAACGGATCATAACGGTGTGACAGCTGCGCTGCGCCGCACGGATTTTCTGCGGGAAAGTTCCGATGCGGATGCAAAAGGGCGGCAGAATCCGTGAAATTTTCCGCCGGGAGGTCCCCGGCGGGGAAAACAGATGCCCATGAGGGGCCGGAAACAGCGAAAAACCTTGCAAAACCGGCGCTTCATGGGTATACTTTTTGATTGTGTGACTGTTTTGCGCTCATCTTGGATTTCCGGCGGGATTTCGGATGGGGCCAGCCGAACAGAAACGAAAGTCTGTTTCTGACGAAGTAAAAGTACCATCAGGAGGAATGAATCAATGAGCGTTAGTGTTGAAAAGCTCGAGAACAGCATGGCCAAACTTACCATCGAGGTAAGCGCCGAGGATTTCGGCAAGGCAATTGAGAAGGCTTATCAGAAGGAGAAGAACAGAATTTCCATTCCCGGCTTCCGCAAGGGAAAGGCACCCCGCAAGATTGTCGAGAAGATGTACGGCACAGGAATCTTCTATGAAGAGGCTGCCAATACCTGCATCAACGAGTCCTATGAGAACGCGGTAAAGGAGTCCGGCGAGGACGTTGTTTCCAATCCGAAGATCGATGTGACTCAGATTGAGGAAGGAAAGAGCTTCATTTATACCGCTGAGGTTGCCCTGAAGCCTCCGGTCTCTCTTGGCAAGTACAAGGGAGTTTCCATCACCAAGCAGGCACCTGTTGAGGTGACGGATGAGGAAGTCGAGAAGGAACTGAAGCGCCAGCAGGATGCAAACGGCAAGATTCAGGATGTGACGGACCGCCCGGTTGCGGACGGCGACATGATCAAGCTGGACTTCGCAGGCACGGTTGACGGTGAGGCATTCGACGGCGGCACCGCAGAGAACTACGATCTGACGGTCGGCTCCCACTCCTTCATTCCCGGATTTGAAGAGCAGCTGGTCGGCATGAACATCGGCGAGGAGAAGGATGTTGAGGTGACCTTCCCGGAGAATTATCACGAGAAGAAGCTTGCCGGAAAGCCCGCTGTTTTCCACTGCAAGGTGAACTCCATCAAGACGAAGGTTCTTCCGGAGCTCAACGACGCATTTGCTGACGAGGTTTCCGAGTTCTCCACTCTGGACGAGTACAAGGCGGACATCCGCAAGAACCTCGAGGTCCGCAAGGAAGAAGAGCAGAAGAATGCGAAGCAGAACGAGGCAGTTGCTGCCGCAGTAGAGGATGCGAAGATCGACATTCCGGAGGCAATGCTCCGCACGCAGCAGGAGAACATCGCCAACGAGTTCGCTCAGAACATGCAGTATCAGGGCATGAGACTGGAGACCTATCTGCAGTACACCGGCCAGACGAAGGAGCAGTTCCTCGAGCAGCTCAAGCCTCAGGCGGAGCAGAGAATCCGCAACAGCCTGGTTCTCGAGGCTGTCGCAGAGGCAGAGAACATTGAGGCGACCGATGAGGACCTCCAGAACGAGTACAAGAAGATGGCAGACCAGTATCATATGCCGGTCGAGAACGTCGAGAAGGTGTTCGAGTCCGATCAGATGAAGGATGACCTGAAGAAGGACGTCCGCATCCGCAAGGCAGCTGACTTCATCACCGAGAACGCAAAGGAGACGAAGAAGGCCAAGGCTGTGAAGGAAGAGGCTGCAGGTGATGCGGCAGAGGAGAAGCCGAAGAAGACCAGAAAGACCGCTTCCAAGAAGAAGGAAGAAGAGGCTCCCGCTGAGAACGCCGAGTAATCTTCGTTCATGAAAAATCTCTTAATTCAGGACAAAGGCCTTGCGGTGAGCAAGGCCTTTGTTTTATTATGGGCGTTATGAGTGGCATTTTGCCCAAGATCCTGCCGGAAAGCGGGCAGGATCCTTTCTGCTGTCAGGGGAACAGTCCCGGCAGCGTTATTTTGAAGGAGGTTTTTATGGCAAATCTGGTACCCTATGTCATTGAGCAGACCGGAAACGGCGAGCGCTCGTATGACATTTTTTCAAGACTTCTGAAGGAACGCATCATCATGCTGGGCGATCAGGTGACGGATCAGTCCGCAGAGCTGATCGTGGCACAGCTCCTGTTTCTGGAGGGCGAGGACCCGGAGAAGGACATTCAGTTCTACATCAACAGCCCGGGAGGATCGGTGACTGCCGGTCTTGCCATCTATGACACCATGCAGTTTATCAAGTGCGATGTGTCCACCATCTGCGTCGGCATGGCTGCCAGCATGGGTTCCTTCCTTCTGGCGGGCGGCACGAAGGGCAAGCGCTATTCCCTTCCGAATTCGGAGATTCTGATTCATCAGCCCTCCGGCGGAACCGAAGGACAGGCCAGCGACATGCTGATCGCGGCAGAGCACATCAGGAACACCAGGGAAAAGCTCAATCATATCCTTGCGCAGAATACAGGGAAGACCTATGAGGATCTGTGCCGCGATACGGACCGCGACAACTGGATGTCCGCGCAGGAAGCGCTGGATTATGGCCTGATCGACCATATTTACACCACCCGCAAGGAAATTGAGGACGCACTGAAGAACGCATAAAAGGGAGAGCCGTCATGGCGAATAACAACAAGAGAATGGTTCCGCCGCGCCGCTGCTCGTTCTGCGGAAGGCCGGAGAACGAGGTCCGCAAGCTGATCGCGGGGCCGAACGGCGTCTATATCTGCGATGAGTGCATCGCAATCTGCGGCGACATCATTGACGAGGATGACACCAGAGAGGAAGCCGGGGAGTTCGGAGAGGCCGGTGTGACGCAGCAGGATATCAATCTGATGAAGCCTGCGCAGATCAAGGAATTTCTGGACCAGTATGTCATCGGACAGGATGAGGCGAAAAAGGTTCTGGCCGTTTCCGTCTACAATCATTACAAGCGCGTGCTGGCGGGATCCGCGCAGACAACGGAGGAGGATGCGGAGATCGAACTTCAGAAATCCAATATTCTTCTTCTGGGACCGACCGGATCCGGCAAGACCTACCTTGCCCAGACGCTGGCCAAGCTCCTGAATGTACCGTTTGCGATTGCAGATGCCACAACGCTGACCGAGGCCGGCTATGTCGGTGAGGACGTCGAGAACATTCTTCTGAAGCTGATTCAGGCGGCCGACTACAATGTGGAGCGCGCCCAGTTGGGCATCATCTACATCGACGAGATTGACAAGATTTCGAAAAAGGGCGAGAACGTTTCCATCACCCGGGATGTCTCCGGCGAGGGCGTTCAGCAGGCCCTTCTGAAAATTGTGGAAGGCACGAGGGCTTCGGTTCCTCCGCAGGGCGGAAGAAAGCATCCGCAGCAGGAGCTGATTGAAATCGACACTTCCAATATCCTGTTCATCTGCGGCGGTGCGTTTGACGGACTGGACAAGATCATCCGCGAGAGAACCGATTACCGTTCGATGGGCTTCAATGCATCGGTGGCGGAGAAGGAAGAAAAGGACCCGGGCGCAATCCTGAAAGAGGTGGTTCCGCAGGATCTCGTGAAGTTCGGACTGATTCCGGAATTCATCGGCCGCGTACCGGTTGTGGTTACGCTGGACGGTCTGGACCGGAATGCGCTGATCCGGATTCTGAAGGAGCCGAAGAATGCGCTGATCAAGCAGTACCGCAAGCTCTTCCACTATGACGGGGTGGAGCTTTCCTTTGAGGACGATGCCATTGAGGCGATTGCGGACATGGCCGTTGAGAGAAAGACGGGAGCCCGCGGTCTGCGTTCGATCATGGAACGCGTGATGATGGATGTGATGTACACCATTCCGTCGGATGACACGGTGCGCCAGTGCATTGTCACGAAGGCGTCGGTGCTGGGCGAAGAGCAGCCGATTCTGATCCACGCGGACGGTACCCGCACGGAAGGAACGAGACTTTTGCAGGAAGAGCCGCTGAAAAAGACAAGTTAAGGAAGATGCAGGGCGTGCGGCACGGCGGGTGCCGCACGCCTTTGCTGTCTGGAGAAGAGTTTGAAAGTGACATCGATATGTCACTTTCAAACAGCAGCATCGGTGCTGGCGCACCGGCTGCCGCATTCG
>DAIMKA010000019.1:0-16175 GCA_036721955.1 Lachnospiraceae bacterium
CTGTATACAGAGAGAATTCGCCTTCGCGAAATTCTCTCTGATATCGCGGATTTTGTCTCAGTGAGATTAACGATTATGAGCAAACCAAACTGGATTCAGACCGTGCTGTCTGTCGCGGCCTGCAAGGGGACAAGAGGACTGCTGCGCATTACGGGGAGGGGCGGAACCGCTCTGCCCGGTAAGACGGCACGAATTTTTGCAAAGGATATTCTGGAGGTGACGAGCTCCGGAATGGAGATTATCGTGGTCACCGGAACCAACGGGAAAACCACGACCTCGCGTATGCTGGAGCATGCGCTGACGGCGGCGGGAAGAGAGTGTCTTGCCAATAAATCCGGGGCCAATCTTCTCTCCGGCGTGACGGCGGAGGTGACCTGCAATGCGACCTGGACGGGCAGACCGAAAACGCATTACGCCGTCATTGAATGTGATGAAGGCGCGCTGAAGCAGGTGGTGCCGCTCATTCATCCGAAGGTGATCGTGGTGACGAATCTGTTCCGGGATCAGCTGGACCGCTACGGGGAAGTCATGCACACGGTGGAGCAGATCCGGACAGGAATTCAGAAGGTTCCGGAGGCGGTCCTTTGTCTGAACGCGGATGATTCTCTGGTATCCTCGCTGGCTTTTGATGTGCCGAACAAGGTGGTCTGGTACGGACTGGACACACCGGTCGGGGAGCAGAAGGATGCGGCTGTTTCGGATGCGAAATACTGCATCCGGTGCGGAACGCCTTACCAGTATCACTATCATACCTATGCGCATCTGGGAGACTTCTACTGTCCGTCGTGCGGCTACCACCGCGAGAAAACGCAGGTGGCGGTGACGAAGATCGAGAAGATTTCGGCGGAAGGGAGCCTTGTAAGAATGCGTCTTGCCGCGGGAATTGCGGAAAGTGGAAAACCTTCTGATGCATCGGCTGCCGCATCTGACCAAAACGCCTTCGCGGATTTTGCCTCAGCGAGGGATAAGAATGCGGCAGAGGAGAATGAAAATGATCTTCAGGTCCGGATCGGTCTTCCTGCCGTTTACAACATTTACAATGCAGCGGCGGCGGTCTGCGCCTATACGGCGTTCGGCCTTCCCGCAGAGGAGATTCTCTCATCCCTTGCGGATGTTCATTCGAGCTTCGGCAGGATGGAGACCTTTGAGGTCGGGAACAACCGTGTCCAGATGATTCTGGTCAAGAATCCGGCGGGCTGCAACCAGGCGCTTGCCTATGTGGCTTCGCTGGAGGAGGACTTCAATCTGGTGTTCTGTCTCAACGACAGGACAGCGGACGGACACGATATTTCCTGGATCTGGGATGCGGACTATGAGCAGGTGACGAAGGATCCGCATGTGCGCCATATCTATGTGTCCGGGGACCGGGCGGCGGACATGCAGCTGCGCCTGAAGTATGCGGACTGTGCGGAAGACAGGATCACGCTGACCGACAGCAATGAGAAGCTTCTGGAAGAGATGAAAAAGAGTGAGCTTCCGAGCTTTATTCTGCCGAACTACACGTCGATGCTGGCTCTGCGCAAGGTTCTCTCGGACGCAACCGGCGGGACGGATTTCTGGAAAGGATAAGAAAGGAACGTATGGAGCTGAAAATCTGTCACCTCTATCCGGAGGTGCTGAATTTGTACGGAGACCGCGGCAACATCCGCTGCCTTTCCAAGAGGCTTTCCTGGAGAGGCATTGACTGCCGGGTGGATGAGCTGAAGATCGGGGACAAGAAGAATCTGAACGACTATGATCTGTTTTTCATCGGAGGCGGGCAGGATTTCGAGCAGGAGGTTCTGCTGGAGGATCTGAACTCCGGGAAGGGCGAAGAGATCAAGGCGGCGGTGGAGGACGGGAAAACATTCCTGTGTATCTGCGGCGGCTACCAGATGATGGGGCATTACTATCAGACGCATGAGGGCGTCAAATGTGAGTTCCTGGGAGCAGTAGATTTCTATACGGTCGGAGGCGACCGGATGATCGACAACTATGCGTTCCGGCTCGGCGAGGAATCCGGCGGGAGTACGGTGGTCGGCTTTGAGAATCACAGCGGCAAGACGTATCTCGGCTCCGGTGTGAAGCCGCTCGGGACGGTCCTGAAGGGCTGCGGCAACAACGGAGAGGACGGAACGGAAGGGGTGCGCTACCGGAACGTATTCGGAACCTATTCGCACGGACCGGTGCTGCCGAAGAATCCGGAATTTGCGGATTTTCTTCTGACAACCGCGCTGCAGCACCGCTATGGAAGCGGGGCGGCGCTGGAACCTCTTGCGGATGGCTTCGAGAAGACGGCGCATGACAGTGTCCTGAGGCGGGTACTGGAGGGAAAGCAGGGTGCATAGCACGGAAAACCGAAAGAGCGGGAGCCGCCAGGATGCGGGGAATTTTCTCTGGAACGCGGTCGGCGGCATGCTCAATGCCGGACAGTCGGTTTTTCTCCTGATTGTCATTACAAGAGTCTGCGGCCTGGAGGCGGCAGGAATTTTCTCCATTGCATTTGCGACCGGAAACCTGTTTCTGTATCTTGGCAATTACGGCGTGCGCAATTACCAGGTGTCGGATCTTTCCGAGCAGTATTCCTTCTGTGACTATCTGCGGCACCGCCTGTGTACGGTGGCACTGATGCTCGCGGCGGCACTGGTTTATACGATGTGGAGCGCGAAAACGGGCGGATATTCCCCGTATAAGACCTCATGCGTCCTTGCCATGTGCGCCCTGAAGGCAGTGGACTGCCTGGAAGAGGTGTTCGAGGGCCGGTATCAGCAGAAGGGAAGACTGGACCGCTCCGGAAAGCTGGTGACGTTCCGGCTTCTCGTGAGCATCGGCGGAATGATGGCGGTGCTCCTTGTGACCAGGGATCTTCTTGCGGCGACCTGGTGCGGGGTGGTGCTCGCGCTGGCGGCGGCCGGTGTTATGATTCTGAAATACCGGGACACTGCGGAATTTGCAGGAACGCCGCGGTCCGTTCGGAAGCTTGCCGGTCTGATGAAGGCCTGCTTTCCGGTGTGCGCGGCCAATTTTCTGTCCTTTTATCTCATCAATGAGCCCAAATATGCCATTGATGCGGCCATGGACGAGACGGCGCAGGCCTGCTATAACTTCATTGCCATGCCGGTGTTCGTCATTCAGCTCTTGAATATGTTCCTGTATCAGCCGATGCTGATCCGCATGACTTCCTCGTGGGAGAATGGAAGACAAAGAGAGTTTCTCGGCTATTTCGGAAAGCTTGCCGGAGCCCTTGCAGCCGTTTCCGCACCGATTCTTCTTGCGGCATGGCTTTTCGGCATTCCGGTGCTCTCGTGGCTGTATGCTACGGACCTGTCGCCGCTGCGGGAGGAGCTCCTGCTGATTATGGTCGGAGGCATTTTTCTTGCCTTCAACGGATTCTACAGCGCGGTTCTGACGATTATGAGGCGGCAGAACGAAATTCCGCTCGCTTACCTGGCGGGCGCAGCCCTGTCTCTTATGCTGACGCCTGCTTTGGTTGCAGGAAGCGGCATCCGCGGGGCAGTACTGGCATTTGTTCTGGTGATGGCCGCAGTGACCGTGCTTCTTACGGGGCTCTTCGTCTTCGCATTGAGAAAAAAGAGCGTGTAAGGTAAGATAACTGTATTGCTGCCCCGCTGAAACGTCCTTCGGACGGCAGGAACCTGCCCGGACTCCGGAGCCGGGGCTCCTGCGGATATTACTGTATTTGAGGAATTCTTCATGGTATTCAGTTCAATGGTATTCCTCTGGATCTTTCTGCCCATTGTCTTCGTGCTGAGCCTTCTGATCCGGAAACCGAAATTTCAAAACATTCTTCTTCTGGCTGCGAGCCTTTTATTCTATGCCTGGGGTGAGCCGCGCAATATTCTCCTGCTGCTGGCTTCCATCCTGCTGAACTGGCTGTTCGGCCTTCTCATCGACCGGTTCCGCGGAAAAGCGAAGGTTTTTCTGGTTCTGGACATCCTTGTCAATCTGGGGCTTCTCGGATATTTCAAGTACACGGATTTCTTCATCAATACCATCAATCACGTGATTCCGGGAGCGTCCATTCCGCTGGCGAACATCGCGCTTCCCATCGGAATCAGCTTCTTTACGTTCCAGGCGATGAGCTATGTGATTGACCTGTACCGCGGCCAGATCAAGGTTCAGAAGAATCTTCTGTATCTGGCTCTGTATGTATCGTTTTTCCCGCAGCTGATTGCGGGACCGATCGTCAAGTACCGGGACATTGAGGTGCAGATTGAAAACCGCCATGTGACGGCGGCGGGCATTTCCTCGGGATTCCGGCGGTTTGTCTACGGCCTTGGCAAGAAGGTCCTGATTTCCAATCTGGTGGCACAGGCAGCAGACAATCTCTACGGCCTGGATGCCTCTTCCCTGACGGGTGGGATGGCCTGGCTCTGCGCACTGACCTATACGCTGCAGATTTATTATGACTTCTCCGGATATTCCGATATGGCAATCGGACTGGGCCGGATGTTCGGCTTTGAATTCCTGGAGAACTTCAATTATCCGTACATCAGCTCCTCCATCCGTGAATTCTGGAGACGCTGGCACATTTCCCTCAGCACCTGGTTTCAGGAATATCTGTATATCCCGCTCGGCGGAAACCGGAAGGGAAAATTCCGGACCTATCTGAACCTTCTGATTGTCTTCTTCGCAACGGGCATGTGGCACGGGGCGAGCTGGAACTTCATCGGATGGGGCATGTACCACGGCTTCTTCAGCGTCGTGGAAAGGATCGGCTTCGGAAAGGTGCTGAAGCGATCGAAGGTGCTTTCCCATGTATATACCATGGTGGTCGTGATGATCGGCTGGGTGTTCTTCCGTGTGGAGGATATGCGGCAGGGCTTTTCCATTGTGGCCCGCATGCTGATGCCATGGAGATATACGCAGACGGATGTCCTTCTCGGAACCCAGATCGGGGTGGAGGCGGTCATCGCCATTGTGATCGGGATTCTGGGCTGCGGCATTCTGCAGGCAGTGTTCTCCGGGAAAAAGACGGCGGCCCTTGCCGGGAAGTGGAAGGGAAGCATCGCGGAGTTCTGCTGGTGCGCGGTGATCCTTTTTGTCAGCATCCTGATGCTGGCGAACAATACCTATAATCCGTTTATTTATTTCAGGTTCTGACACTCGCAGGGCGCTGATACGCCCTGCTCCCGCGTCACAGAAACCGCCTTCGCGGATTTCTGTTCGCGGACACTCGAAGAGCCTGATGGCATCTTTTCCTGTTTGGAGAAAGCATTGAAGAATAGTAGAAGCGAAATGGAAACAACTCCGGTACATCTTAAAAAGCCGGTGCAGATTCTGTATCTGGTGCTGCTGGCGGTCATGATTCTGCTGCCGGTTGCCTTTTTTGCCGTGATCCGGAACCATGTGGATACGGAAAATTACGAGCAGCGCACCCTGTCGCCGCTTCCGTATTCACAGGAAGCGAAGGACGAGGGCGTGGTGACCACCCTGGAGACGTTTCCCTCTCAGTTCGAGGCCTGGTTCAACGACCATCTCCCGTTCCGGAATCAGCTGCTGACCCTGTATGGCCTGGCGGAGTACAAGGGACTGAAAACGTCCTCTTCCCAGAGCGTGATTGTAGGGAAGGACGGCTGGCTGTTCTATAAGGGAGCACAGGTCGCGGATGAGGATCCGATCGGGGATTACATGGGAACGGATCTTTTCACTGAGGAAGAACTGCAGAAGATTGCTTCGAATTTCATCGCGGCCCGGGATGAGCTCGCCGCGCGCGGAAGTGATTTTGTGATTTACATTGCACCGAACAAAGAGCGGGTTTACAGTGAATATATGCCCGATATGTACGGAAAGCCGGCGGAATACGGCAGAATGCAGCAGATTGTGGATTATCTGGACGAGAATACGGATCTGAAGGTGGTCTGCGGCTATGATGATCTGATGGCATTCCGGAAGGAGAATCCGGACACGGATATTTATTACAAGTACGACACGCACTGGAACAACCTCGGGGCCTACATCGGCTCGGAGCGGCTGGTGCAGACTCTGGGCTTTGATTTTACGCCGCTCGAATATGTGGATGTAGAGGATCGACACACGGGAAGCTATGATCTTGCCCGTCTGATTCATCTGGGAAATGTTCTGAATGACTGCCCGAATTATGTGGTGAGCGGCTATACGCCTCACCCGCTGGAGACGGTGCAGGAGGATGGCGGAAAGGTGTTCCGTTTCCGCACGACGGATGGCTCTGCTCCGGGAGGGAAGCTCTTTGTCATCGGCGATTCGTTCTCAACGATGATGTCGCCGTATCTGGCCTGCCATTATCAGTCGGGATATATGACATTTTATTACCACTATTCGCATGGACAGCTCCTCCGGGAGGAACCGGACACCGTGGTGTATGAGACGGTGGAACGCTACATCGGAAATATGCTGGACTTTACCCTGGCAGACGGATATCAGGGGGATGTGAGGGAATAGCGCACTCGAAACCGCCTTCGCGAAATTCTCCTCGCGGCACATGAAACCATTCCATGGCGGTTTCGAGAGAAATATTCAGAAAAGAGGATGCGGGATGGATAAGATCGCAGTATTGATTCCCTGCTATAACGAAGAGAAGACCATCGGAAAGGTAGTGGCAGACACGAAGAGGGCACTGCCGGAGGCCGTGGTCTATGTGTACAACAACAACTCAACGGACCGCACTGCGGAGCTTGCCAGAGAGGCCGGGGCAGTGGTGCGCAATGAATATATGCAGGGAAAGGGCAATGTGATCCGGAGGATGTTCCGCGAGATTGACGCAGAGTGCTACGTCATGGTGGACGGGGATGATACCTATCCCATGGAGAAGGCGCCGGAGATGGTGGACCTGGTGCTTCACCGCAATGCGGACATGGTGGTCGGCGACCGGCTGTCCTCAACCTATTTTACGGAGAACAAACGGCCCTTCCACAATCTCGGGAACTCCCTTGTCCGCGGCAGCATCAACCGTCTGTTTGACTGTGAGATCAAGGATATCATGACGGGATACCGGGCCTTCAGCTATGATTTCGTGAAAACCTTCCCGGTTCTTTCCAAAGGCTTTGAGATTGAAACGGAAATGACCATCCACGCTGTCTACAACAATATGCAGATCGAAAATGTCGTTGTGGATTACCGTGACCGTCCTGCAGGGAGTACCTCCAAACTGAATACCTTCGGCGACGGCTTCCGTGTTCTGGGAACAATTTTCAACCTGTACCGCAATTACAAGCCGTTCGGATTCTTCGGGATGCTGTCTCTGATTCTGGCGGTGCTCTCCGCAGTATTCTTTATTCCGGTGCTGACGGATTATGTGCACACGGGGCTTGTGGCGAAATTCCCGACGCTGATCGTCTGCGGATTTGTCATGCTGGCCGCAATTCAGTCCCTGTTCTCGGGACTGATTCTGTCGAATCTGGAGCGCAACAACCGGCGGAACTTTGAAATTGACCGCAACAATCTTCACATTATGAGAAAAATGTAACTGCCTGGCATCTGCAGATTTCGCAGGAAAATTCGGAATGCGCCGGGCAGCTGTAAAGGGCAGGATGCGGGGACCATGAAAAGAACAGGAAAAGAGCAGCAGGGAAACGGACAGCCGTCAGGAACCGGCAGAGGAAAGAGCCGCTGGGCCGTGATCCCCGTAGCTCTTTTTTTGCTGTGTGCCGCGGCCTTGTATCTTGCCGCCGGGGATTCGGTGCAGATCGGCATTGCGGACAATCTGGATCTTTTTCAGGCGCAGTACCAGATGCTGAAGAACACGGGAACTTTCACGGCACAGGGAGCGGCAGCTCCGTTCCTGCACGGCGTTTCCCGTGATCTTCTTCCGGGAGAATTCTCCGTGGAGGCACTGCTGTACCGGATTTTTCCGTCCCTTGCGGCCTACCTCCTGATGTACTTTTTCAAGGTGGTTCTGGCGGTCGTCTCCTTTGTACTTCTCTTCGGGGAGCTTGCAGAGCGCAGACTGTTATCCGGTGGCCCGGAAGAGAAGAACGCATGGTGGAATCTGGCCGTTCTCGGCGGGTTTGCCTATGGCATCCTGAATCTGTTTCCGTCTTTTGGAATTTCATTTGCCTCGATCCCGCTTCTCGTGTGGATGATTCTCCGTCTGGAGCGGGCAGAAGGGAGAAGGGCGGCCTTCTGGCTGATTGGAATTTTCTGTTATCCTCTTCTTTCGTATTTTTCCTATTTTGGAATTTTCCTTCTGGGATATCTTGCGATTGCCTTTCTCTGGAAGAGCATCCGGGACAGTGTGCGCCGGCGGAGAGTTTCACCGGATTTCCGGCTCCTCGCGGGAACGGTCTTACTGGCGCTGGGATACATGACGTTCGAGTACCGGCTGTTCCGGCAGATGCTGCTCGGAAGCGAGCCGACCATCCGCGATACGATGGTGCAGACGAGCCTTGGCGGGAGGGAAATCCTGCAGTGGATTCTGGATGTACTGATCAACGGAGTCGGTCTGCACTGCGAGAGTGCGCACCGTTTCATTGTCCTGCCGGTGTGCCTTATGTATTTCGTGATCCTGAATGCCGGGTATTTTCGAAGAAAAGAGGGAAGAAAAGCTTTTCACGATCCATACAATCTGGCCGCGCTGCTCCTGATTTTCAACAGCGCAGTATACGGGCTGTATTACTGCGGGCCGTTCCGGACATTGGTGGAGGAAACGGTGCCGCCGCTGAAGGGCTTTCAGTTCAGCCGGACCGTTTTCTTCAATCCGTTTCTCTGGTACGGAATGTTTACGATTGCCTTGTACCGCCTGTATGTGCGCCTTGTGCACGGAAAAGCCGGTGTCGCCCGGACTGGAAGCGTTTCCGTGGCTGCAAAGAGGAAGACAGGAATGCTGCTCTCTGCAGAAAATCCGGGACAGGAGGTCGGAATACCGGGATGGAAGGCAGACGATGATCAAACAGGCAGAGCCGGAAGAAAGAACGGCCTTTTGGTGTGGATTCTCATGGCGGCCGCGATCTTTTCCATTCTGCTGTACGGGAATTCCTACAATGATCTTCTTCATACCGCAAAGAGTGAAATCCGGGAGGCAATGGGGCTCCAGCCGGAAAATACGCTGAGCTACGGGGAGTTCTATTCGGAGGAGCTGTTCGGGGAGGCGTGCCGGAAGATCGGCTATGAGGGGGAATGGTCGGTGGCCTACGGATTTCATCCGGCCGTTCTGGAATACAACGGGATTGCGACACTGGACGGGTATCTGGGCTTCTATCCGCAGAGCTATAAGGAAGCCTTCCGGAAAGTCATTGCCCCGGCGCTTTCCATGAATGAAGGCGCGCGGAGCTACTATGATGAATGGGGCGCAAGATGCTACCTTTATTCTCCCGATCAGCCGACGATTGTGGAAGCGGTCCGCCATTATCCCCATTCCGAAGGGGACATTGCCATTGATCCGGACGCGCTGCGGGAACTCGGGTGTGAATACATCTTCTCCCGCATCTGCATCACGAATGAGGAGGAAATGCAGCTGGAACTCTGCTGCGTATGCACGGACGAGTCGAGTCCGTACACGCTTTATGTTTACCGGCTGGAAGACGACGGAGCCAGCGGCCGCTGAATGAAAGAACTGCCGGCTGCCGTTTTTCCGATCGAATACAGGATCATCCGCTCAGTCCATATACTGAGCGGCGGCATCCCGGAATTCCTGCGCATACGGACAGTACCAGATGCTGTAGCCGTCGACGTCGGCGAGGCAGGTCAGGCCCTCATCCTCCAGACTTCCGTCGATTTCCTTCGCGGCTTCAATCACAAGAAACTCGCAGTCATAGCGGTCCAGGGCCTGGCAGAGCTTCCCGGCGTTCACCGGGGACTCCTCCATTGCTTCATACACTTCATTGTAATAAGAACCCATCTGCATCTCACGGCCGTAGGGCATGAGAATTTTCGTATTGTACTGACGGACGAACTGAACGAGACCGACCGGCATGGCGGCCATCGTTTCCTCACCGCCGGTTTCATTCATCAGAAAATCGGAAATATCCAGCACCATCTGCGGCAGGTGCAGGCGGTTTTCCGCCTTCAGAATGTTTTCGTTCGAGTAGACGAACTGACCGCTCAGAATGACAAGAGCGCAGATGACGGCGAGACCGGCACGGAGATTGGCCGCGAAAATTTTCACGCCGCTGTAGGCAATGGTCAGCGACATGGGAAGAATCCACAGCAGCCGGTAATACGTGCGGACGCCGTCGATTTTTCCGTAAATCCGGTACACGGGCGGCAGAAGGAAGGCCGCAAGGCACAGGAACGGCAGAAAGACCAGAAGAATTCTGCGGTTGCGGTCCTTTTCGTATTTTGCCAGATAGACCAGACAGATCAGGTACAGCAGGAACAGGAGTCTCCCGCCCTCATATTCATTCAGAATTTCCAGAATGCCACTCACGGAAGCCGACCTCCCTTCAGAAACGGAACCGCCCCCGGATTCATCATACGCAGGAGCAGAATCAGATAGAGAAAACACGGAATGCAGGTCAGCAGAATGACGGCAGGGAGGCGCTTTCTTTTCTTCAGGATGGCAATGATGATGCCGGCGAGTACAAGGACGCCGGTCACGAGAACCGGTGCCAGCGATGTGCAGAAGCCTGCCGCCATATTCAGCAGAACCAGCATGACAAGGCACCAGGTTCTCTCTTCCTCAAGGTCCCGGATGATCCGGAGCAGCATCAGAAATACCATGGGAAGGATGAAGTTGGCGAACAGGGACTTTCCCTGCCAGGTGCGCATCAGGAGGAAGGTTTCCGGCGTGTAGATGGAAGTGTTGCCGAAGATCTGCAGGACGGCGAGCACGACCATCATGGCGGGAAGCAGATATCTCCGCCGGGAAGGCTTCTGCCCGCGGGTCAGTTCCACCGCAGCCTGGTAAAGACATACGTCGGTGAGAGGGATCAGGACAAGCGGCATCATGCTGTGTGTCACGATGGTGGAGTGGGTTCCGCACAGCTTCGCGACAAAGGCGATCCACATCGGCATCAGAGCCATGGCATGGCGGCCGTCGAGTACGGTGGTGAAGCCGGTGTACGGGACATAGTAGTACATTGTGCCGGTCTGCCAGGTCTGGAGCGTCTGCGCCACGTAATAGGCGTCGTCCCCGTCAAAGGATGCGTGTGTGTAGGACATCCACAGCTCGAAACCGAGAAGAGCCGCGAAAATCAGCCAGCAGACTGCCGCATCGGGATCCTGGATGCTGTGCTCACGGAGAAGGCGGGGGAGCCGGATGCCGCCGTTTTTGCGGCAGCGGAGGATTCCCGCCGCAATCCACAGAAGGTCCGCTCCGGTAAAAAGCAGGGTCAGGAGCCGGAAATCCCCGCTTGCGGTCCAGATCAGGACGGGGAGTCCGAGCAGCTCGAACAGCGCGAACGTGGAAAGATAGCCGCCGAGAATGATCAGAGGGAATCTTCGCTCCTTCGCGGGGAGAAAGCTGACCGGCAGAAGACCGGACAATACCGGCATCACGCCGGCAGAAATCAGAAACATCATAAATTTAATCAGTGCATTCATAAAGAAGAGTTTACCCCACGCCAGGGAAAATGTCGATGTACACCGGTCGGGGCTTATGTTAAGATGAGCGTGATGGCTGTGCCTTGTCTTTGGTTCATTCTGATTCAGCCGATGAGGCGGCCCGGTTTTTTCATATCAGAAAATACTGTCCGGTACACTGCACTGCATCAGGGGGAAGGAACCGAACAGTTTGTTGTAGTGTTGTAACGATTCAATACCTCTGGACGGCAGTACCGGGACTTTCCGTAAGGAATTCGGGCTGTGCGGAATCGTTACAAAATTTAGTGATTTTATTTTAAGGAGCATTTTCATGAAAAAGGTTCTGATCATCGGTGCAGGCCCTGCGGGACTGACTGCGGCCTATGAGCTTCTGCAGCATGAGGGAGAGTATGAGGTCACGGTATTCGAGGAGTCTGAGAAATTCGGAGGAATTTCCCGTACCGTCGATTACAAGGGAAACCGGATGGATATGGGCGGGCACCGCTTTTTCTCCAAGGTTCCGGAGGTCAACGCCTGGTGGGACAGGATGCTCCCCCGTCAGGGCGCCCCTGCCTATGATGACAAGAAGCTCGGAAGAAATGTCACGCTGATGGAAGGCGGCCCGGATCCTGAGAAGACCGACCGCGTTATGCTGCGCCGCAACCGCGTCAGCCGTATCTTCTTCAACAGCAGGTTCTTCGATTATCCGATTTCGCTGAAGCCGGAGACCTTTGCCAACATGGGACTCGGCACCACCATCGTGGTCGGGTTCTCCTATATCAAGGCAAGACTGTTCCCGCGCAAGGAGAATTCTCTGGAGGACTTCTACATCAACCGCTTCGGCAGGAAGCTGTATTCCATGTTCTTCGAGCACTACACGGAGAATCTGTGGGGACGTCATCCTTCCCAGATCGACCCGTCCTGGGGAGCGCAGCGCGTCAAGGGCGTGTCCATTTCGGCGGTTCTGAAGGACGCGCTGGGCAAGATGTTCCATAAGAAGAACCGCAAGGTAGAGACCTCGCTGATTGAAGAGTTCAGCTATCCGAAGCTGGGACCGGGCGAGCTCTGGGATGTCACCGCGGAGGAGGTCCGCAAAAAGGGCGGAACCATCCTGACGGGAGCGAAGGTCTCCCGGATCCTCAAGAATGCCGACAACGTTCTGACCGGTGTTGTCTACGAGAAGGACGGCAGAAAGATCACGGTGAACGGCGACTATGTGATTTCCTCCATGCCGATCCGCGACCTTGTTGCAGGCATGAATGATGTTCCGAAGGACCCCGCGAGAATTGCGGCGGGACTTCCGTACCGTGACTATATGACGGTCGGCGTACTCATTGATCACCTGAATCTGGAGAACCGCACGAAGAACAAGACCATCGGCAACATTGTGCCGGATAACTGGGTCTATGTGCATGACAGAAGTGTGACGATGGGACGTTTCCAGATTTACAACAACTGGTCCCCGTATCTTGTAAAGGATCTGGATCATACCGTCTGGATGGGACTGGAGTATTTCTGCAATGAGGGAGACAAGCTCTGGTCCATGAGTGATGATGAGTTTGCGCATCTTGGCATCTCCGAGATGGTGAAGCTCGGACTCATTACCAGCGAGTCCGATGTGCTGGACTACCATGTGGAGCGCGTAAAGAAGGCATATCCTGCTTATTTTGATACTTACGACGAGATGGACAAGCTGCGGGAATATCTGGATTCCATTCCGAACCTGTTCTGCGTCGGACGAAACGGACAGCACCGTTACAACAACATCGACCACTCCATGTGCACCAGCTTCGAGGCAGTCAAGGACATCGTGGCAGGGACTACGGACCGTTCCAATGTCTGGAGCGTCAATACCGAGAAGGAATATCATGAGGCCGTGGAGGAGAACAACACGGTGGAAGTGGATTAAAGGAAGGACGGATATGAGCATTCGTATCAGCAGTTTTCTTGGAAAATTCGGATTTGAGGCGAGGAGGATTGCTCCCAATCTGGCCAGCAGTGCCTATCTGAAGCTTCAGTTCATGACGCGGGGAACCATTCAGGATCAGTACATCAAGTGGTTCCTGGAGCAGAAGGAAACTCCGATGCCGCAGGTCGTGAACATTGAGACCATCAACCGCTGCAATTCCACCTGTGCGTTCTGCACCGCCAATGTTCACGCGGAGAAGCGCCCTTTTATGAAAATTGAGGATGACCTCTATCATTCGATCATTGATCAGCTTGCGGACTGGGGATACGAGGGACATCTGACGCTGTACGGCAACAACGAACCGCTCCTGGATCCCAGGATCGTGGAGCTCCACCGGTATGCGAGGGAGAAGCTTCCGAACAGCTTTATTTTCATGTCCACCAACGGACTGATTCTGACGCTCGACAAGATCCGCGAGGTTCAGCCCTATGTCGATCAGCTGATCATCAACAACTACGCCAACGAGTACAAGCTGCACGATAACATTCAGGAAATTTATGAGTACGTCCGTGCGCATGAGGACGAGTTCAGGGACATCGAGATCGTCATCCAGATGCGCTATCTGCAGGAGGTCCTGACCAACCGCGCCGGATCCTCACCGAACAAGAAGGCAACCCAGAAGGAATATACGCAGTCATGTCTTCTTCCGTTCACGGATCTCTGGATCACACCGAACGGCAAAATCGGCATCTGCTGCTGCGATAACCTGGAGGTCACGGATCTCGGCGATCTGAATACGCAGACCCTTCGTGAATGCTGGAGCGGTCCGAAGCTGACCGCTGTCCGCAAGGCCGTTGCGAAGGGAAGAAATCAGTATCCGTTCTGCAAGTACTGTGATTTCATTGATGCCGGTTTCCGCAACCAGATCAGCAAGAAGATCCTCGCCGGAGATATTGAAGGTGCAAACCGCACCGGCGGCGAAGAGAAAAACGATAAAAAGTCTAAGTGATGTACAGAGGGCGGCGGATGCCGCCTTCTCGTGTTTTATGGTAATGGTTCCGCGCTTCCGACCGGCAGCATCGGGAATTTCTGCAGGGAAATCCGGAACAGGCGGAATCGTCAGGAATGTTTTCAGCCGGGAGGCCCCATGTCGTTGATGTTGCAGCTGCAGCCTTATATGTCTCTGGTTCGCAAATGTCCGCTCCTGAAGGGCGTTCCGGAGGAGCAGTATGAGACTGCCTTTGCGTGCATCGGGGCGCGCGTCCTGCGCATTTCCAGGGATGACATCCTTCTTTCGCTCGGAGAGCCGTTCCGCTACGCCTATTATCTTCTGGAGGGAAATCTTGTCAGCACGTTTCAGACGGCGACCTTCGACCAGATTACGCTGAAGCTCTTCTGGCCGGGGGATCTTCTCGGCGAGTCCTTTGCCTGCATCCCGGACAGCATCAGTACCATTCAGCTCTCTGCCGCCTGCGACAGCGTCTGTCTGCAGTTCGATCTGCAGCCGCTCCTCGGGCGGGGGCAGTGCGGAGGGTGCTGTGTCTCCCCTTATCATCATCACACCATGCTGGTCAATCTTCTCGACAACATGGCGCACACCAATGCCTTCCTGAACGAGAAGGTGCGGATCCTCAGCCAGAAGGGAGTCCGGGACCGGATTCTGATTTATTTTGCCTCGCTCCCTGCGTCGTCCAAAGGTGTCATCACGCTCCCGTTCTCCAAGACCAAGATGGCGGAATTCCTGGGACTGAACCGCAGCGCGATGTCGCGGGAGCTGCACCGGATGGAAGAGGACGGACTGATCCGCGTGGAAGGAAGGAGAATCCGGCTGCTGTAAACACAGCCCCTCCGGAATACGGCCATTGGGAGAAACGATTCAGCACATACTGGTGTTAAGAGCGAATGGAAGGTTTGCGGACACATGTTCGATTGAAATCGGCATACGCCTGGGCCGCGGAAGGGCTGCCGGACCATTCTCCGGAGGACCGGATTGGAAAAGCAAATGGGATTTATCTGGGAAAAAATTTCGTATCAGGGAAAGGAAGCTGCACAGATCAACGGCTATGAAGGAAAGATTCCGGATCTTGTGATTCCGGAAAAAATAGAGGGCCTGCAGGTCCGCAGCATTGCGGCGCATGCCTTTTCCGGAAGAAATGATATCCGGAGTGCCGTGCTGCCGGAAAGTCTTGTGACGCTCCGGCCCTTTGCGTTTTACAACTGCCCGGAGCTGAAGACAATGGAGCTGTATAATACGACGGATGACTATTATGACGGCGTCATCCGCCAGTGTCCTTCTCTTCGGGAGATTGCGGTGCACTGTGTCCGACCGGAGAATTATGTCATTGTCCGTTCCATGCTGCAGGATGTGGATGTCACGCTGATGTTCCGTCTGCTGGATCCGGAGGAAACGGAGCGGATTCGTCTGACCTTTCCGGAATATGTCAATGAGGCGAAGGAGGATACCATGGCCCGGGCCATTCATTTCTCCATTGAGGGAGCCGGGATGGCATACCGCGAGTGCGTGGGGAAGAAGGCCCTGGATCTTGCCGGCTATGACCGGCTTCTTGGCAGACTGACGGATTATGACTTCGATGTGGCGGCGCAGATTGCGTTCGGACGGCTTCTGTATCCGGAGGGCCTCTCGGAAACGGCCAGAGAGGGATACGAAGCGTTTCTTCGGGAGAACGACGGGAAGGCACTGCGGTATCTGATTCACGAAGACGAGAGGAGAAGCTGTGTGCCGGAGACAAGGCTCATGACGGATCGCGGGCTGATCGGAGAAAAAGGGCTGGATGCCGCGCTGAAGGAAGCGGCGGATCAGGGGCGAACG
>DAIMKA010000020.1:0-13974 GCA_036721955.1 Lachnospiraceae bacterium
CGAATGGGCTTTCTCCGATGGGATCATCGAAATTGGGGCCGCTCAGCGGCACCAAGTCGTGTTTGAAAGTGACATATCAATGTCACTTTCAAACTTCCTTCCTCTCTGAAAGATCTGTCGCCCGGCATCCTTTCAGAGCATCCATATGTATCACTGTTCAGCATCTGCCTGCATTTTCCTGAAAGAACAAACGGACCGGGCAGGGTCCCGTTTCCGGAATCCGGCTCCCGATCCGTCTGCCTGCCGCATCAATCCGATAAGAAAGTTGTGTAGTTCCTCTGAACCATCAGAGATTCCACCTGCTTGATCGTTTCAAGAATAACGCTGACAACGATGATAAGACTCGTTCCGCCGAAATCCACGTTCGCGTTGAACACGCCGCGGAAGAAGAACGGCAGAACACCCACAATCGTCAGGCCGACCGCACCGATGAAGATGATGTAGTTCAAAAGCCTGTTCAAATACTCGCTGGTCGGCTTGCCGGGGCGAATGCCCGGGATAAATCCGCTTCCCTTCTTCAGGTTGTCCGCCACCTCAATCGGATTGAAGGTGATGGAAGTGTAGAAATACGCGAAGAAGATCAGCAGCGCCACATAGACAACCAGACCGATCGTATATTTCGGTGCTGCGGGTTTGCACCAGTAGGACGAACTCAGATACCGCAGAATCTCCGACCATACGCCGGTTCCGTTGTATCCGGCCAGAGAAGAAATGATCACCGGAAACTCCATCAGCGAGGATGCGAAGATGATCGGCATGACGCCCGCCGTGTTCACCTTCAGCGGAATGCTGGAGGTCGAGGAGCCGTACTGGCTTCTGCCGCGCAGCGTTCTCGCATACTGAACCGGAATTCTTCTCTCTGCATCATTCAGCAGAATGACGAGTACCACCATGCCGACGATGATTGCCACGATGATGACCGAAGCCAGAATTGCCATGGCAATCGACTGTCCGCTCACGAACTGATCAAAGAGCCCTGTCATATCCTGCGGCATTCTGGAAACGATGTTGATGGTCAGGACAATGGAAATACCATTTCCGATGCCCTTGTCCGTGATCTGCTCACCGATCCACATCAGGAATGCGGAACCGGCGGTCAGAGTCGCAATCACCATGATGACGTTGACTGCGTTGTACTCTTCCAGAAGTCCCTGTCTGCCGAAGCCGATTGCCATTGCGGCGCCTTCGAACAGAGCAAGTCCTACGGTCAGATATCGGGTGATCGAGGCCAGCATCTTGCGCCCCTCTTCGCCCTCCTTCTGCATCTCCTCCAGCTTCGGGATTGCAATCGTCAGAAGCTGAATGATGATCGAGGAAGTGATGTAAGGCGTGATGTTCAGAGCCAGAACCGACATGTTCAGGAAGGATCCGCCGGTAAACGCATCGACCAGAGAGAACGCATCCCCCGTGTGCTGCGAAAACCATGTGGCAAAATAATTCCTGTCAACGCCGGGAACCGGCAGCTGAGATCCGAAGCGGATGATCACCAGCATTACAAGCGTAAAGAAGATCCTGTTACGGATCTCCTTTACCTTGAATGCGTTTTTAACGGATTCAAACATAACGATTTACCATGCCTTTCGAATCAGGTACAGGCGCCAATTACTTCTCAAGAAGCTCAGCGGTTCCGCCGGCATTCTCGATCTTCTCCTTGGCAGCTGCGCTGAATCCGTTTGCCTTGATGGTAAGCTTCTTCGTCAGCTCGAACTTGGCATCGCCCTTGTCACCGGAGAGAACCTTTACGCCGTCTCCAGCATTCTTGATGATCTTCTTGTCCAGCAGAGCCTGAACATCGATCACCGCACCGTCCTCGAAGTTGTCAGCGATCTTGGCAAGGCTGACTGCAACGATGTCCTTGTGGTTGTAGTTGGTAAAGCCGCGCTTGGGAAGGCGACGATACAGAGGCATCTGACCACCTTCGAAGCCTGCTCTCGGTCTTCCGGAACGAGCCTTCTGTCCCTTGTGACCAAAGCCTGCGGTCTTTCCGTTTCCGGAAGCATGACCGCGGCCTCTTCTGAAGTTATTCTTTGTAGAACCTGCAGCAGGTCTTAAATTAGATAATTCCATCTGTCAGTCCCTCCTTATTCTGCGTCCTCAACCTTGACATAAGGAGCGATCAGTCTGATCTGTCCTCTAGTCGCATCATTATCCGGAAGGATAACGCTGCTGTTCAGTTTGTGGAATCCCATGGACTTGATGATTGCCTTGTTCTTCGGAACTGCAGCAATCGTAGACTTTACAAGTGTAATTTTAAGCTTCTTCGTATCCGCCATTTTAAACTCCTTTCGTTCTACCGAAGACCGAAGGGCATCAGCCCTTCAGATCCTCAACAGACTTGCCGCGTCTTGCAGCAACCTCTTCCGGAGCCTTCAGGCTGGACAGGCCGGACAGAGTTGCCAGAACGACATTCTGCTTGTTGTTAGAACCAAGAGACTTGGTACGGATGTTCTTGATTCCTGCGAGCTCGCAGACAGTACGAGCAGGACCGCCGGCGATGATACCGGTACCTTCCGGGCTCTTCTTCAGAAGAACTTCTGCAGAGCCGTACTTGCCAACATAGTCATGAGAAATGGAGCCAACCTCATCCAGAGCGACGGTTACGAGATGCTTGGCAGCATCCTCCTTGCCCTTGCGGATTGCTTCCGGAATTTCTGTGGACTTTCCAAGGCCGACGCCTACGTGGCCGTTGTTGTCACCAACTACAACAAGTGCGGAGAATCTCATCGTACGGCCGCCCTTTACAACCTTTGTGACACGCTTGATCGTAACGACCTTCTCGGTGAGTTCCATCTGACTTGCATCAATATTAGAACGCTTCATCTAGTCTCTCCTCCCTTAGAATTCCAGGCCGGCCTTACGTGCCGCATCTGCAAGTGCTGCTACCTTGCCCTGATAAATAAAGCCGCCTCTGTCGAATACGACTTTAGATACGCCTTTTTCGATTGCTCTCTTCGCAACAAGATCGCCGATGTACTCGGCAGCTGCGATGTCGTCGGTGTGCTCCAGAGCAGCCTTGACATCCTTCTCTACCGTGCCTGCAGCAGCAATCGTTCTGCCGGCCTCATCATCGATGACCTGCGCATAGATGTGATTGTTGCTTCTGTAAACGGAAAGGCGCGGTCTCTCAGCGGTTCCGCTGAAACGGTTGCGAACCTTCAGGTGTTTCTTTTCGCGGATTAACTTTCTATTTTCCTTCTTAACCATTGTACACGCTCCTTATCCGATTACTTCTTAGAACCGGTCTTGCCGACCTTGCGGCGAATTGTCTCGTAATCGTACTTGATACCCTTGCCCTTATACGGCTCCGGCTTTCTCTTATCTCTGATATCAGCTGCCCACTGGCCAACGAGTTCCTTGTCGATACCCTTGACGAGGATCTTGTTGCCGTCAACCACGGTCTCGATTCCTTCCGGATCTTCCATCTCGACGTTGTGGGAATATCCTAAATGCAGCTCCAGGACCTTGCCCTTCTTCTGAGCTCTGTAGCCGACACCGTTGATTTCCAGTGTCTTGGTGAAGCCGTCGGTAACTCCGACAACCATGTTGTGAACCAGTGCTCTGGTCAGGCCGTGAAGCGCCTTTTCTTTCTTCTGATCATTGGGTCTGACAATGTGGATTTCACCGTTCTCCTGCTCGATCTTCATCTCTGCAGGAAGAGTTCTGGTAAGTGTTCCCTTAGGCCCCTTAACCGTCACTGTGTTATTTTCTGCTACATCAACAGTAACGCCTGCCGGTATAGCGATTGGCATTAAACCGATACGTGACATGCCCGTTCCTCCTAGTTCTTATTGATTATTCTGTGCATGTTGCCATCCTGCGCAGCGCCCTCCCGGATTCCCGGCAAAAGCCGGTCTCTCCCATCGGAATGATCCGAAAGGAAGGATTTCCGGAAGGCTCCTTGCAGAACCTTCGTTGCAAACAGTAATCAGGAACGTCCCACCCATCCCGTGGGACTTCCTGATACAGTTTTGAAAAAATGGAAATTACCAGATGAATGCAAGAACCTCGCCGCCTACCTGCAGCTCTCTTGCCTTCTTGTCGGTAATGACGCCCTGGTTGGTGGAAAGAATTGCAGTTCCCAGACCATCCAGAACCTTCGGTACATTGTCCTTGCCTGCATATACGCGCATGCCGGGCTTGGAAATTCTCTGAAGGCCGGTCAGAATGCGGTCATTGCGGTCAGCGCCGTACTTCAGGGTAATACGGATATCCTTGAAGTTTCCGTTGTCAACCAGATCGATCCTGGAAATATATCCCTCGTCCAGAAGAATGTTGGCAATTGCCATCTTGATCTTGGAATTCGGAATATCAACTGTATCATGCTTTGCTGTATTTGCGTTACGGATTCTTGTAAGCATATCAGCGATCGGATCACTCATAGACATAATGTAATTTCTCCTTTTCTGTGCGATATCCTGACTGGCTGTTTCGCCGTTTGATTCATTACCAGGATGCTTTCTTAACACCCGGGATCTCGCCCTTGTATGCGAGCTCGCGGAAGCAGATTCTGCAGATGCCGTACTTCTTCAGTACGGAATGCGGGCGGCCGCAGATTTTGCAGCGCGTATATGCACGCGTTGAAAACTTGGGCTTCATCTGCTGCTTGATCTTCATAGAAGTCTTTGCCATGTCAATCTCCTTTTATTACTTTGCAAAAGGCATGTTGAACAGTCTCAACAGCTCGCGTGCTTCCTCATCGGTGTTCGCGGTGGTTGTAAAGATGATGTCCATTCCTCTTACCTTGTCAATCTTGTCATACTCGATTTCAGGGAAGATCAGCTGCTCCTTGATTCCAAGAGCATAGTTTCCTCTTCCATCGAAGGAGTTGGGGTTGACGCCTCTGAAGTCACGTACACGAGGCAGAGCCAGGTTTACGAGTCTGTCAAGGAACTCATACATGCGGTCGCCGCGAAGAGTTACCTTGCAGCCGATCGGCATGCCCTCACGAATCTTGAAGTTCGCGATAGACTTCTTTGCCTTGGTATATACCGGGTGCTGTCCGGTGATGGTCTCAAGATCCTTGGCTGCGGCCTCAAGGAGCTTCTCGTTCTCCTTTGCTTCGCCGACTGCCATGTTGACAACGATCTTGTCAAGCTTCGGAATCTGCATCGGATTGGTGTAGCCGAACTTCTTAACCATTGCCTCACGGATCTCGGTATTGTACTGATCTTTAAGTCTGCTGCTCATCGTTTCTCCTCCTTTCTGCCTTATTTGATTTCCTTGCCGGTCTTCTTGGCAACGCGGACCTTCTTGCCGTCCACTACCTTGAATCCGACTCTGGTGGTCTTTCCGTCAACAACCAGCATTACGTTGGAGATATCCAGAGCAGCTTCCTTCTCTGCGATTCCGCCTTCCTGGTTCTGTGCGGAAGGTTTGTTGTGCTTGGTCACCTTATTGACGCCCTCGACAACCACCTTGTGGTTTACGCGGTCAACAGCAGTAACCTTACCCTCTTTGCCGAGGTCCTTACCGGCGATGACCTTTACGGTATCACCAACTTTGATCTTGCTTGCTGCCATTTCAATCCTCCTTACAGTACTTCCGGAGCAAGGGACAGAATCTTCATGAACTGCTTGTCACGAAGCTCTCTTGCTACGGGTCCGAAAATACGAGTTCCGGTAGGTGTCAGATCATCCTTGATGATAACAGCTGCGTTCTCATCGAAACGGATGTAAGAACCATCTTTTCTGCGTGTCTCACGAACGGTACGAACGACAACAGCCTTTACGACATCGCCCTTCTTTACCATACCGCCGGGAGCTGCATCCTTAACAGATGCAACGATAGTATCGCCAATTCTGGCATATCTTCTGGTAGATCCGCCGCAAACACGAATGCAGAGAAGCTCTCTGGCACCGGTGTTATCAGCGACCTTCAGTCTTGTTTCCTGCTGAATCATGTCTTAGTCCTTTCTGACTTGCGAACAACGGTCCCGGGAAGGCAATTATCTTGCCTTCTCGACGATGGATACGACTCTCCATCTCTTGGTCTTGGACAGCGGTCTGGTCTCCATGACCTTGACGGTATCGCCGACACCGCACTCGTTGTTCTCATCGTGTGCCTTCAGTGTGTAGGTCTTCTTTACGATCTTTCCGATTACCGGATGCTTTACGTGGTTCTCGATTGCAACAGTGACGGTCTTGTCCATCTTGTCGCTGACAACCTTACCGATACGGACTTTTCTAAGATTTCTTTCCACGGTATTTACTCCTTTCCGGTAACAGATTAGTTCGCAGCCTTTGCAGTAATCACAGTCTGGATTCTTGCAATGTTCTTGCGAACCTCTGTGATTCTTGCAGTGTTCTGCAGCTGATTGGTTGCGTTCTGGAATCTGAGGTTGAAGAGCTCCTTCTTTGCGGACTCAAGATCCTCTCTGAGCTCGTCGATGTTCTTGTCCTGCAGTTCCTTCATGTATTCAGTAGACTTCATTCTGCACCGCCTTCCAGATCTGCCTTGGAAACAATCTTCGTCTTGATAGGAAGCTTGGTTCCGGCAAGACGAAGAGCCTCTCTTGCCTGATCTTCAGGTACTCCGGAGATTTCAAACATTACTCTGCCGGGTTTTACAACTGCTACCCAGTATTCAACGGAACCTTTTCCGGATCCCATTCGAACACCCAGGGGCTTGCCGGTTACAGGCTTGTCAGGGAATACCTTGATCCAAACCTGGCCGCCACGCTTGATGTAACGTGTCAGAGCGACACGGGCTGCCTCAATCTGATTGGAGCGAACCCACTTGGCTTCGGTTGCAACAAGTCCGTACTCACCGTAGGTAATCTTGTTGCCGCGCGTTGCCTTTCCACGGCGGTCTCCGCGGAAAACGGCACGATACTTAACTCTCTTCGGCATTAACATTAGTTGTCACCTCCCTTGGATTCATCAGAGGCAGCGACTGCCTGCTCGTTCTTCTTCTTGGGAAGAATCTCGCCCTTGTAGATCCATACCTTGACGCCTACCTTGCCGTAGGTGGTATCAGCCTCTGCAAAGCCGTAGTCGATGTCTGCGCGCAGTGTCTGAAGCGGAATGGTTCCGTCGGAGTAGGTCTCCGTACGTGCGATATCCGCACCGCCGAGACGTCCGCCGCAGGAAGCCTTCACGCCGAGCGCGCCGGTCTTCATGGTGCGGTTCATTGCGGACTTCATTGCTCTGCGGAAGGAAACACGGTTCTCGAGCTGCTGAGCAATGTTCTCTGCAACCAGCTGTGCATCCTTGTCCGGTCTCTTGATTTCCTTGATCTCGAGGACAACCTTGTCTGCGGTCAGCTTCTGAAGCTGCTTCTTGGTGTTCTCGATCTCTGCGCCGCCCTTGCCGATTACAACGCCGGGCTTTGCGGAGTAAACCGTAACCTTAACTCTTCCGGAAGCTCTCTCGATCTCAATCTTGGAGATGCCTGCCTGCTCGAGTTTCTTCTTGAGGAACTCTCTGATCTTGTGATCTTCTACCAGCATGTCAGAGAAGTGCTTATCATCAGCATACCATCTGGAATCCCAATCCTTGATGATGCCGACTCTCATGCCATGAGGATTAACTTTCTGTCCCATATAGGCTCCTTTCCATCACCTGAATTACTTGGTCTCTGCTGCAGCTTCAGCAGGCTTTTCTTCGCTCTGTGCCTTCTTCTCATCAAGAGTGATGTACAGATTGCTCATTCTCTTGAAGATGCGGTAAGCTCTGCCCTGTGCACGAGGCTGAATTCTCTTCATGATCGGGCCGTTGGAAGCGTTGCACTCTGCAATGTAGAGGTCTGCGGCGTTCATGCCGAGGTTGTTCTCTGCGTTTGCCACTGCAGACTTTAATAATTTCAGGATCACGCCCGAAGCATATCTCGGACTGTATTCAAGAATTCCAATTGCTGTCGTAACATCCTTACCTCTGATGGCATCCATTACGAAGCAGGCCTTCTGAACCGGAATTCTTGCATTGGTGAGCTTTGCATGAGGTCTTGTGTCCTTGACCGCATTTCTGGCTCTCTTAACTTGTGTTCTATGTCCGTTAGCCATAGATCTGAACTCCTTTCGATGTAACAGGCACTGAGTAATTACCTACCCGTGCTGGATTCTGATTTGTTGTTTCCGTTATGACCGCGGAATGTTCTGGTCTGTACGAACTCGCCGAGCTTGTGTCCGACCATATCCTCCGTGATGTATACCGGAACATGCTTTCTGCCGTCATGAACAGCAATGGTATGTCCAACAAAGGACGGGAAAATCGTGGAACGGCGGGACCAGGTCTTGATGACCTGCTTGTCACCGGCTGCGTTCATTGCATCTACCTTCTTCAAAAGGCTTTCGTCAGCGAAAGGTCCTTTTTTCAGTGATCTTGCCATTTCGTACCTCCTTATTTAAGTCCCTTTCCGTTTCTTCTTCTTACGATCAGCTTGTCGGAAGACTTTCTCTTACGAGTCTTGTAACCCAGAGCAGGCTTGCCCCAGGGAGTTACAGGGCCGGGACGTCCGACAGGTGCCTTACCTTCACCACCACCATGAGGGTGATCGTTCGGGTTCATGACAGAACCGCGGACATGAGGACGAATGCCCATGTGACGGATGCGGCCGGCCTTTCCGTAGTGAACCAGGTTGTGGTCCGCATTGCCGACAACACCGATGGTTGCACGGCAGGTGAGCGGAACCATTCTCATCTCACCGGAGGGAAGGCGAAGGGTTGCATAGCCGTTCTCCTTAGCCATCAGCTGAGCGGAAGCACCGGCGGTTCTTGCCATCTGGCCGCCCTTTCCGGCATAGAGCTCAACGTTATGTACCAGAGTACCTACAGGGATCTCGGAGAGCGGAAGGCAGTTGCCCACGCGGATCTCGGCCTTGGGTCCGTTCATGACCTTCATGCCGTCTGTCAGTCCCTGAGGAGCGAGGATGTAGCTCTTCTCGCCGTCTGCATATACGATCAGTGCGATGTTCGCGGTTCTGTTCGGATCGTACTCGATTCCGATTACAGTTGCCGGTACATCATCCTTCAGTCTTCTGAAGTCTACATTTCTGTACTTGTTTCTGTTTCCGCCGCCTCTGTGACGAACCGTGATCTTGCCCTGGTTGTTTCTTCCGGCATTCTTACGCTTGGAAACGATCAGACTCTTTTCAGGTGTTGTCTTGGTCACTTCCGCGAAGTCGGAGCCGGACATGTTACGTCTGGACGGGGTATAAGCGGTATACTTTTTAATTCCCATTTTATAACTCCTTCTTTCTTGTTAATTGCACCGCGCCTGGAGCAATGTGCGCCTGGGACGGCCTGTCTGCTTCAGGACTTTATGATCCGGATCAGAGTCCTGCGAAGAACTCGATCTCCTTGCTGTCCTCCGTAAGAGTAACAACGGCCTTCTTTCCCTTTGCGGTCTTGCCGACGGTCATTCCTCTTCTCTTGGTCTTTGCTCTGCAGGTAATGGTGTTGACCTTCTTTACCTTCGTTCCCTCAAAGAGCTTCTCAACAGCTTCCTTGATCTGGATCTTGTTTGCTTCCGGATGTACATAGAATGTGTACTTCTTCTCAGCGGTGATGTTCATACTCTTCTCGGTAAGAACAGGCTTTAAGATGACATCATAATATCCAAGTGCTGCCATTATGCGTACACCTCCTCAATCTTGGCAACAGCATCCTTTGTCAGGATCACTGTCTGTGCGTTCATCAGATCGTAAACATTGATCGTGTTTGCGGTAGATGTCTTGACATCCGGAACGTTTCCGGAAGCGCGAAGAACGTTTGCATCGTCTGCTCCGAGAACAACCAGTGCCTTGTCGGCTGCCTTGAGATTCTCAAGAACCTTGACGAAATTCTTTGTCTTGGGCTCTGCAAAGGTGATCTCGTCCACAACGATGATCTTGCCGCCTGCGAGGCGATCGGACAGAGCAGACTTCAGAGCTGCTCTCTTCTCCTTCTTGTTGAGCTTGAAGGAGTAGTCGCGCGGTACCGGAGCAAAAACAACGCCGCCGTGTCTCCACTGAGGAGAGCGGGTAGATCCCTGTCTTGCGTGACCGGTTCCCTTCTGTCTCCACGGCTTGGCAGTGCTGCCGGAAACTTCGGAGCGGGTCTTCGCCTTCTGTGTTCCCTGGCGGTTGTTGGCCAGCTGCTGAACAACTGCAAGATGCAGCAGGTTCTCGTTGGGCTCTACGCCAAAGACCTTGTCGGAGAGGTCGATCTTTCCGACTTCTTTTCCTTCCATATTGAAAACAGATACGTTAGCCATTTCTGAATGGTCCTCCTTTCATTCGGGCAGCTGCTTAAACATCCGCCTTGGTTGTCTCTTTGATCGTGACGAGGCCCTTCTTGGGTCCGGGAACCGCACCCTTTACCAGGATGATGTTCTTCTCAGGATCAATCTTGACAATCTCGAGGTTTCTTACAGTTACCTGAACGCTTCCCACATGGCCAGGCATTACCTTGCCGGGGAATACACGGCTGGGTGTAGAAGAAGTACCGTTGGAACCCTGATGACGATGGAACTTGGAGCCGTGTCCCATGGGTCCTCTGTGCTGACCCTTCTGGATTGCGGAACGGAATCCCTTTCCCTTGCTGGTAGCAGTCACGTCGATGTGATCGCCCTCTGCAAAGATGTCAGCCTTGATCTCAGCGCCGAGCTGATAGTCTGCTGTGTTCTCGAAACGGAACTCGCGGACGAACTTCTTGCTGGATACGCCGGCCTTCTCAAAGTGTCCCTTGAGAGCCTTGTTCGTACCATGGCGGTGAGCAACTTCTACCTTTCCGCTCTTGTCGACGTTCTTGGCACGGTCCACTGCATCCACATAGCCGACCTGAACTGCTTCATAGCCGTCATTGTCTGCAGTCTTGATCTGAGTCACAACGTTCGGGCCTGCTTCCAGGACCGTTACGGGAACCAGAGTGCCGTCTTCTGCGAAGATCTGAGTCATGCCGACCTTCGTTGCAAGAATTGCTTTTTTCATATCTCTTTACCTCTTTCTGCCGGTATCTCCGGCGTTGTAACACCTTGTCGGTGTTAATCCCTACAGCGGACACCGCATCGGGCGGAAGGTGTGACTTCCTCTTACGAAAGGCAAAGGTCTGCTGTCTGACCCGCGGTGAACCTGAACCGCTGCGCTTCCGTGCCCTCTGTGCTCCCTTCGTCCGGCTCACAGGTGCCGGCGCGTCCGGGGATGTCATACTAAGTAGAGGTTATGGTCACGTCCCGGAATCCGGATCTTGGATTTCCGTCTTCCTTGTCTGGACGGGACTTGCGTTTGTCATGAGGCTTTCCGCCTCTGCCGTCTTTCCGGCTGCCGTCTGCCTGAAGGCGTCCCGGATTACTTGGTCACCATCTTGACGTTGATGTAAACGCCGGCAGGCATTTCCAGACGCTGAAGAGCATCTACGGTCTTCTGCGTAGGAGTGATGACGTCGATCAGTCTCTTGTGAGTTCTCTGCTCGAACTGCTCACGGCTGTCCTTGTACTTATGAACAGCGCGAAGGATGGTAACAACCTCCTTCTTCGTCGGAAGCGGAACCGGTCCGCTTACCTGAGAGCCGCTCTTCTTCACGGTCTCGATGATCTTACGTGCAGATGCATCGATGAGTTCGTGATCATACGCCTTCAATGTGATTCTCATTACCTGATTTGCCATAAAAAAAGTCGCCTCCTTATTCGCACTTTTTAATGAAGTACGACAAGCGGTGACTGTACACACTCCCGTGCGTGTCCTGCCTTTCTCAAAAGAAAGGCCAACGGCGAACCGTTGACAGGACGCTTATCACGTCGTTTCTGCACTGGGCAGACTGTTCTTCGGTACAGTGACTTGTCGTCAGATTGTTGGGCGTGCCCGCCAGGTCCTGCAGGCGCCCCAGACATTCGCTCCACGGAGTAACCCGAAACACGCTGCTGCCTGTTCCGGCAATCTCTCGCTTCATCGCTATCATGTCACAGCGTGTTTTATTGTACACGAAGGTTTTTTGTATTGCAAGACCTCTTTTCTGCTTTTTTCACAAAATTTTTGCTGTATTTTCGTGCATCCTCGCCATCTTACGCTCTGGCGCAGCCGGAGCATCTTCCGCGTCAAAACAGCGGCCTGAAAAAAGGACAGCAGGTCCTCCCCTGCTGTCCTTTCCCTGTAAATATCCGGTTTCTTCCGAAAATCACCGTTTTCTTACTGTCTGCGTTCTGCTCAGCCCATCTTTCCGACCTCTTCGTAGCACTTCACGATGTCACCGTCCGGTGCCGGTGTCAGGAGCGATACGATCACATTCACGAGAATGGCCGTCACGAAGGCCGGGAGCAGCTCATAGATTCCGAGTACGCCGCCCATCGGCCGGATGGCAAATTTCCAGACAAAGACCATCGTGCCGCCCGTCAGCATTCCGGCAATCGCGCCGAACCGGTTCGAACGCTTCCAGAACAGGGCCAGAAGGACAACCGGGCCAAAGGACGCACCGAATCCGGCCCATGCAAAGCTGACGATGCCGAACACCGAGCTGTCCGGATCCCAGGCAAGGAAAATTCCGATCACCGCAATGGCAATCAGGCTCAGCCGCGAGAGAAGAAGCGACTGCTCCTTCTTAATCTTAATATGGAAGAACTTCACCAGAATATCATTGCTCACCGAGGAGGACGCCGCGAGGAGCTGGGAGTCCGCGGTGGACATCGTACTCGCGAGAATGCCGGAAAGCACAACGCCCGCAAGGAGCGCCGCGGCAATGCCGTGTGTGGAAAGGAGATTGGCGATCTGCACGATGATCGTCTCCGATGCCGATCCCTCCAGCATCGGGATTTTGCCTTCCTGTGTGATGCCGAGGCCGACAATGCCGATCAGCACCGCGACCGCCATGGAAATCACTACCCAGACGGAAGCCACTCTCCGGGAGAGCTTCAGCTTGCTGTCATCCTCAATCGCCATGAACCGCAGCAGGATGTGCGGCATTCCGAAATAGCCAAGGCCCCAGGCCAGTGTCGAGCATATGGTCAGGAACGTGTACGGCTTCGCTGTCCCGGCCACCGGATCGTAGGTCTGCGTGAAGGAAAGATAGCCGGGAAGCGCTCTTGCATTGTCAAAGACTGCCGCAGCGCCGCCTGCCTGCGTGAATCCGAAGATCAGAATTGCCGCCAGGGCCAGAGTCATGATAATGCTCTGAATGAAATCCGTTGTGGACGCCGCGAGGAACCCGCCCATAGCCGTATAGAAAATAATCACGATCGCGCTGATGATCATGGCTGCGTGGTAGTCCATCCCGAAGAGGGAACGGAACAGCTTGCCGCAGGCCGCAAATCCCGACGCCGTATAGGGGACGAAGAACACGATGATCCAGACTGCCGCAATCAGCGTCAGAATATTCCTCCTGTCACCCCAGCGGTTCGAGAAGAACTCCGGGAGCGTAATGGAATTCGTGTGCTCCGTGTAGCGCCGCAGCCTTTTGGCGACAACCAGCCAGTTGAGATAGGTACCGGCGGCCAGTCCGATGACCGTCCAGCCGACATCCGCCACTCCGGAGAGGTACGCCAGTCCCGGCAGCCCCATCAGAAGATAGCTCGACATGTCCGAGGCCTCCGCGCTCATCGCCGTGACCAGCGGCCCCAGCTTCCTTCCTCCCAGGTAAAAGTCCCCCATGGTTTCATTCTTCTCGGACAGCTTGATGCCGACTCCCACCATCAGAAACAGGTAGGCCGCCATCGCCGCCAGCATTGTGATCTGCGCTCCCGTCATTGTTCTCTCCCTCTCATTTCTTTGCAGTGTCAAAGTTGTATACAGAAAAACATTTCTCTCATTCTAACTTTTTCTCTCCGATGCGTCAATATGGTAGCGCAATAAAGTGCCAAAGACACTTCCGCGCCGAAAGACGGGACCGGTGTAAAGTTTTACAAAGAATCAGAGACGGGCAGAACCGGCATAAGGTCTTGCGGGGAACCCGGGGCGGATTGACGTTTTATCCGCGCAGGAAAGTTTGAATGCGATCGCATTCAAACACGACTTGGCGCCGCTGAGCGGCATCAATTTCGATGATCCCATCGGAGAAAGCCCATTCGGGCA
>DAIMKA010000020.1:13984-16021 GCA_036721955.1 Lachnospiraceae bacterium
CGGCACAGAAAGGAAAATATGGTACACTATTCGGTGTTCCGCAGCGCTCCCGCGGCCCCGTTTTGCAGGGCTGCAAGGAAATTGACCGAACCGGTCATGTATTTTTGTGAAGGCGCGCGAAGAGCTCTGGCAGGCGGCACCTTGGATTTCCGCAGGAAAATCCGGGATGCTCTGAACAGCTGCCATGATTGAGAAACTGCAGTTACCATTATTTATATATTTATAATAGAGGGAAAAGAACGCTTATGTGGGTTGCCGGAAACTGGAAGGATTATGAAGTCATCGATACCTCCTGCGGAGAGAAACTGGAGCGCTGGGGCGAGTACCGCCTCATCCGCCCGGATCCGCAGGTGATCTGGAATACGAAGAAGGGCCGCGACTGGAACAGGCCGAACGCGCACTACCACCGCAGCAAGAGCGGCGGCGGCAGCTGGGAGTTTTTCTCTCTGCCCGAGGAATGGATGATCTCCTATTCCGGTACCGGCAGAGAGCGGCATTTCATGCTGAAACCGTTCAGCTTCAAGCACACCGGACTTTTCCCGGAGCAGGCGGTGAACTGGGACTGGTTTACGCCGATTCTGCAGAAAGCCGCTGACGAGGGAAGAAGCGCGAAGGTCCTGAATCTCTTCGCCTACACCGGCGGAGCCACTCTGGCAGCAGCCGCTGCAGGAGCTTCGGTGACACACGTCGATGCTTCCAGGGGGATGGTGACCTGGGCCAGGGAGAACGCAGCCATCTCCGGTCTTGAGGACGCTCCCATCCGCTGGCTCGTAGACGACTGTGCCAAGTTCGTGGAACGCGAAATCCGCCGCGGCAATCACTACGATGCCATCATCATGGATCCACCTTCCTACGGAAGAGGGCCCAAGGGGGAAATCTGGAAAATGGAGGACAATATCTATGACTTCCTTCTCCTGTGTTCTCAGGTTCTGTCGGACGATCCTCTGTTCGTGCTCCTGAACTCCTACACGACGGGGCTCCAGCCCGCCGTCCTCTCCTACATGCTGAACACGGTTTTCCGGACGAAGTTCCGATGAAGTCGGGCTCCCCGTCACGGATTCGAAGCTCATCCTTCCCTGCGGTGCGGCAGGACGCTGGCAGAAGAGCTGACAGAAGTGGAAGATTCTTCCCGTTGCCCTGCACTTTTCAAAAAAGCAGGATGGAACTGCGGTACCAGCCGTTCCATCCTGCTTTTTATGATCTGTCCGTTTCTCTGTTCCCCGAAGGCCCGCGCAGCCTTCACTCTCGCGGAGAGTAAATCCCCCGGCAGGAGACAGACGCCCCTTCACTGCCAGAGGCCGTTTGCCTTTAGTCTCTGGTAAAGCGCCGCCGTCGGAAGGCCCACCACGCCGTGATAGCTTCCGCGGATTCCCGCGACGTACATGCCGAATGTCCCCTGAATCCCATAGGCTCCGGCCTTGTCATCCGCTTCGCCGGTTGCAAGGTAGTTCCGGATTTCTTCCCCACTCATGGCGTTCACGGAAACCTCCGTGATGCTGCAGAAGGAATCCCGGTGTACTGCTCCCTCTTCATCGGTCCAGCAGAGGGCAACCGCTGTCATCACCTGATGCTCTCTTCCCTGCAGGGCCCGGATCATCTCAAACGCTTCCCCGCGGTCCTTCGGCTTTCCGAGAATCCGGTCTCCCAGAACGACAATCGTATCCGATCCGATCACAATGACCGGTTCGGTCATTTCCGGAAGAACCCGTTGAAAGACCTCTTCCGCCTTGTGTTCCGCAAGCTCCGTCACATAGCGTTCCGGATCCTTCCGGGTGCTCTTTTCCTCTCCTGCCGCCGGAATGATCTCAAACGTCAGTCCCATCTGGTGAAGCAGTTCTTTTCTTCTCGGCGACGCCGAGGCGAGAATCCACCTGCTCACGCCTTTTCTCCCTCTTCCGGAGAGGTTTCCTGCGGCGCGGCAGGACCACTTTCCTCTGCCGTTTTCTGCGTGGCTCCTGCAAATCCCTCGGTGCCCGCGCTCATCGCGCCGTCAATCAGACGCAGCAGCTCCAGTGCACTCCGGAAGTACTCCTTCCG
>DAIMKA010000021.1:0-9146 GCA_036721955.1 Lachnospiraceae bacterium
TTCCGCGCCTGGGCTTTCAGAACCGTCAGGAGAAATCCGCGCAGACGGTTTCTCTGAAACACGTTGTGAATTGCCTGCAATTCACAACAAACAGGAGAAGTCATCATCAGATGACTTCGAGTGTCAGCGCTTCTGGCCACTTAAAACGAAAATTTGCGAAGCAAATGCGAGATATGGGTGCTGACAAGCCACAGTACGATATAGAGAAAGGAAGGAGCACAGTATCACCATGCTGCAGTATCAGGAACGCGCGAAAATGGGCGGAGAGAAATTTCATATCAGAAAGGGATCTCTGACCTTTTCGACCGATTCGATTACCATGAATCTGGTTCCCGGTGCGGCATGCGAGGGCTCCTTTACGATTTACGGACCGGACGGAAAGGTTGCCAACGGGTTTGTTCTGTCTTCGGAACCGGCAGTGGAGCTTCTGTCCAATGTGTTTTCGGGAGCGAGGGAAGTGATTTCCTACCGGCTGAACGCGGAGGGACTGACCTGCGGCGATGTGCTGGAAGGGAGCTTCCGGATCCTTTCGGACATGGGGGAATATGAAATCCCGTTTCATGCCAGCGTGCAGGAGGAGTCTCTGGAGTCAAGCCTCGGCCCGATGCGGAATCTGGTGCATTACACGAATCTGGCAAGAGCCAACTGGCAGGAGGCCGTACAGCTTTTCTACCGGCAGGAATTCGAGGCCATTGCGGCGAAGGAGGGCGGGAAAATTCAGACCCTGTACCGCGGTCTCTCGGCGCGAAAGGGAAATGCACACAATGTCGAGGAATTCCTGATTGCGGCAGGGAAGAAACAGCCGGTGGAATTTACAGCGGACCAGAAGGAGATTCAGGCGGAGCTTCCGGTGTCGCAGACGGAGCTCATCCGCAGACCGGTGCATGTGCGCAGGAACGGCTGGGGCTATACCGGTGTGCGGATTTTCACGGAGGGGGATTTTCTCTCCGCAGATGTGAATGAACTGACCGATGCCTCGTTTGAGGAAGGAACGGCACCGGTCACGGTTACGATTGATCCGGCGGATCTCCATGCGGGGCGGAATTTCGGATGCCTGACTCTGGTTCCCGCCTATGGAGAGAAAATCCGGATTCCGGTGACGGTCTCCTGCGGAATGGGAACGGCACTCCGGACCCTTCACCGCCGGGAGCAGCAGAAGGTCATCCTGCAGATGATGCAGGAGTATGTAAAGATGCGCTGCCATAAGTGCAGCGGCAAAACGTTTGCGGAACACATGGGAAGCCTTGTGCGGCGGCTTCAGGAGGCGGACCGGAACAATCCGATGACGGCTCTGTACCGGATCCATTACCTTCTGACGGTGCACGAGGAACAGGAAGCCGTCTGGGAGCTGCAGGCCCTGAACCGGAGACTCTCCGGGCTGGACACGGAGCTTCCTCCGTTTTCCGTTGCACAGTTTGATCTCGAAGATGACCTGACGTATTCCTACCGAATGTATCTGACTGTCCTGTGTGCCGAGAGCAGGGCCCCCGGAGACCGCGAGTCTTATGAAACGGCGGGGGATGCGGTGCGGGGACTTGCCAGAAGGCAGCGTCAGAATCCGGAGAACTTCTGGATCACGTGGCTTCTTCTGTACGCGGACTCGGACCTGATGCGAAGGCCCGTGGAGACGGCACGGATGCTGCGCAGGAATTACGAGGCGGGGTGCCGTTCGCCGCTTCTGTATCTGGAATATTATCAGCTGATGCAGGACTCTTCCGGAATCCTGTATGAGCTTGGGGAGCTGGAGCTGCAAACCCTTTATTTTGCAGCAAAACACGATATTTTGACCGAATCGGTCATCACACAGCTGAATTATCTGGCGGTCCGCCGCAAGACCTTTTCGAGGCGGCTGTTCCGGATTCTGGAGATGGCCTATGACACGCAGATCCCGGAGCTTCGAAAGCGCGATGTTCTGGAGAGCATCTGCACGCTTCTCATCCGCGGCAATGAGACGGGGAAGGCCTCCTTTGTCTGGTACCAGCGGGGCGTGGATGCGGGGCTTTCGATCACAAGGCTTCTGGACTACTACATGCTGGCGCTGCCCGCGGATTATCAGGGAACGCTGCCGCAGATGATCGTCCGCTATTTCGCCTTTCAGAATTCGCTGCCGTGGGCGGCGAGCGCGTATCTTTTCCGCTATGTTCTGGAGAACAGGGAGACCTATGCGGATCTGATGGATCAGTATCTGCCGCAGATCGACCGCTTTACGCTGGATCAGCTGATGCAGCACCGGATGAATCCGGATCTGGCGTACCTGTATGAGCATTACCTGACAGCAGGACGTGTCCTGAACGAAGAGACGGCGGCAGCGGCGGTGCCGGCGGTGTTCTCCTGCCTGGTCCGGGCCAAAGAGGAAAAAGCGGGGCGCCTCGTTCTTGTCTATGAGCATTTTCGGCCGGAGCAGTATTTCCCGCTTCTGCAGGGAACTGCGATTCTGCCGGTGTACGGCGGGGATGCCGTTCTTTTGTCGGAAGAGGACAACGGAGACCGCCACGCGGGGGCAGCCTGTGAGGTGACCCGGCTCATGGACTATGAGAAGCTGGCCAGACTCCTTTCCGTCTATCAGGTGAGCAACATCGGATTCGAGCTGTATCTGTCCGGAATGAGCGGCTCATATTACCGCGTGTCGAAGGAAAATGCCGCGTGCTACCGGAGTATGGCGGAGAATCCGGAGATTCCGGAGAGTTACCGGAAGCGTCTCCGTGGAGAGCTCCTGCGCTTTTATGAGAAGCAGGGGGACACGGAGAGTCTGGATGATTTCCTGCAGAAGCTCGGGCCGGACGGACTGGATACACAGTCGCGGGCACAGATGCTCCGGGCGCTGACGGTGCGCGGGCTTTCGGACAAGGCGTATCAGTGGGTCTGCCGCTATGGAACCGCAGGAGTGGATGGCGACGTCCTTCTTCGCATGTGCACGGAGCTTTTGAAGGACAGGACGCCGGTGGACGATGAGGATCTGACGGCCCTCTCCTTTGCGGCGTTTGCAAAGGGCAGCTATAACGCGGAGGTGCTGACCTATCTGGCAGACTTCTGGGACGGCCTCACGAAGGATATGGAGAAAATCCGGCTCGCGCTCGAAGGCTTTGAGCTGGAAGAGGGGACGCTGTGCCGGAGGATTCTCCGGCAGGTGCTCTTTACCGGGGAGATTCCGGAGAACCGGAAGGACCTGATTCTGGAGTGCCGGAAGGACGGGACGGATGCGGAGCTTCTGGCGGATGCGCTGGCACAGGCAGGACATTTCTACTTCGTCAGCAGAAAAGAAATGGCAGAGGAGGAGTTTTCGCTGATCGCGGAGTTCGGCCGCGCGGGCGTACCGCTTCTTGACATCTGCCGGATCGCCTGGCTGAAGCACCGCTCGGAGCAGTCCGGAGAGATTGCGGACAGGGATCTGGAGGTTACAAGCCTGTTCCTTACGGATCTTCTGGAACAGAAAATCGTGTTCCCGTTCTTCCGTCAGTTCGTCGGCGTCCTGCCGGGGCTTCAGGCCTATGCGGACGAGACGCTGGTGGAATACCGCTCCGGCCCGGAGAACGCCGGAAAACGGGTGCTGTATCACTATGCAATGGAGCGGAACGGCATCCGGGACAAATATGCCGCGAAGGAAATGAAGGAGATGTACGAGGGCGTGTACGTCACGGGATTCCTTCTGTTCTTCGGCGAGCAGATGCATTATTACATCACGGATGACGACGCGGAGAAGAACATTGTGGAGAGCGGGACCATCGGACAGGACGCCCGGACGCCGGTGTCCGGGCAGGACCGCTTCAGCGCGATCAACGAGATTGCCATGCTGACCGCGCTCGGAAGGGATGCGGAGGCGCTGAGCCGTCTCGAGAAATACAGCCGGAAAGCCTGGATGGTCAGCCGGATTTTTGATAAATAAGGAGAAACCAGAACCCATGCTCTTTGACAGACAGGGTGAGAAAAAGTACATGGTCGGAATGGATCTGCGGGACGAGGCCTGCCAGATCTCGTGGTGCCGCGCGCAGAAGGGGAGACTCCTGCAGGAGCCGGTTACCTATGCGAGGGTGCCGGGAAGCGGGAAGTTTGATATTCCGATGGCGCTGTGCAAGACCGCCGGGGAGAACCAGTGGTTTTACGGCGAGGAGGCCGTGGAGCATTCCGCAGAGGAAAACCGGATTTTCATTCCGAGACTCCTCTCCCTTGCCCTGGACGGATCGCCGGTGGCAATCGGGGAGACGGAATATGACCCCGCGGCGCTCCTCGCCCTCTATGTGAACCGGTGCCTTCAGGAGCTGGAACGGGGAATTCCCGGCGGCATCGCGGCGGTGATGTTCACGGCAAGGACGATGGACAGCAGAACGATCGAGCTGCTGGAGAATGTGCGAAAACGCCTGGACCTGAAGGCGGCGGTGTACTACCAGAGCTTTGCGGGATCCTTCTATGATTTCATGCTGAATCAGGACGAGTCTCTGCGGGAGCCCGCGGCGGCGCTGTTCGATTATGAGACGGGAGGACGCCTTCATGTCACGAAGCTGATCTTCAATCCGCACACGACCCCGGTGGTGTCGTATCTGGAGGAAAATGAATACCCGGGGCTGTTCGCGCAGGACGACGCGGGAAGGGACCGCGAGTTTGCGGGAATCCTGCGTGAGGAGCTCGCAGGACACAACTTTTCTTCGGTGTATCTGGTCGGCAGCGGCTTCAAGGGCGGCTGGATGAAGAAGTCCACGGTTTTCCTCTGCCAGGGAAGGAGAGCATTCCTCGGGGGAAATCTGTTCAGCAAGGGCGCTGCCTACGGCGCGGTTTTCAAGGAGGAGAAGCCGGAAATCCTGTCAAGATACCTGTTCCTCGATCCGAACAAGCTGCGCAGCAACATCCTGATGAAAGCGCTGGACCGCGGAGAACCGGCCAGGATTTCGCTGGTGGATGCCGGTGTCAACTGGTATGAGGTGAGAAGGAGCGCTGACGTGATTCTGGACAGCACGGCCGAGATCAATCTGATCCTGCACCCCCTGACGGGAGGAAAGGAAGAGCCGTTCCATATCCGCCTGGATCGCCTCCCGGTCCGGGAAGGCAGGATGACAAGGGTGCGGCTGGAATTTTCCATGCTGTCAGCAAAGAAGCTCCACATTCAGATCGAGGATCTGGGCTTCGGAGAAATCTTCCCCTCCAGCGGACTGAAATGGGAGCAGGATCTGACGCTGGCGGACGACTGAAGAAAAGGGACAAGTTTTCTCAGCGAGGTACGAAAATGGCGAGAGTGATCTATGCGGTGGGACGGCTTGCGAAGAAGCCGTACCGGATTGAGAAAATCGAGCGGAATGTTTATTCCGCGGAGGAGCTGTGCTATTCTCTGGTTCAGAGCGCACAGATTCTGGATGCCGGCATTCTGGACCCCGCGCTTACGGAATGGCTGAAAGAGGAGTGCGGGCTGCCGGAGCTGGCAAACCGCCTGCAGCCGTACCTCGGCAAGGAGCGGGCACTGTCGGATTTTGTCTCGGAGATTCTGGAATATGTAGGCTTCGTTCCGCAGGAGAAGGAAGAGAGGACCCGGCAGATTGTCTCTTCCGGCCAGGGGATGGAACCCTTTGAGAAGAGGATGTCCCAGGCGGCTTATCTTGCGGGAAGCGCGAAGCCCTACGAGGCTCTGGAGGAATACGAGGCGATTCTTCATGACCTCCCTTCTCCGGAGAAAAGAATGCGGACGAGGGCGCTGTGCGCGGAGGGAAGAATCTACGCGGAGCTCTTCCGGTTCCGCGCGGCGGCGGACTGCTATGAGAGCGCGTACCGCCTGACGGGCAGCAGCGATATTTATCTGGATTACCTGGCGGCGGTCCGTCTGGGGCTGTCGGATTCCGAGTACCTTTCCTTCATTTCCGAGCATCCGGAGAGCGTCAACGCGTCTCTGGAGCTGGAGAAGCGAATGGATGAGCTGGGCACCCAGTTCAACGCTTCCGAGCGGAAGCTTGCCATTGATTCGTTAAAACGCTACCAGGGCGGCGGACAGGATGCCAGCTATGAGGTGGCTCTTCATCAGACGCTTCAGAAGCTGAAGGAGGAGTACCGGGCATCCTGCGCGGCGCCGGTGGCCTGAAAGGCGTTCGGACACCCCGGGATTTTCCTGCGAAAATCCTGAGTGCGGCCGGCTGCGGGATTCGGATGTGAATGGAACTGCAGACAGCCAATTCACCCCGAAATCCTGCAGGTTCGGAACAGATCAAAAAGTAACCCACATGTCAATTTCCGCGGAGAAAATGCGGAACCGGTATTCACGAAGGGAGATCAGTATGGCACATGACAAGTATGTAAGTCCTCTTTCCACCAGATATGCGAGCAGCGAGATGCAGTATATTTTCTCTCCGGACAAGAAATTCCGGACCTGGAGAAAGCTCTGGATCGCGCTGGCAGAGACCGAGAAGGAGCTGGGCCTTGACATCACCGATGAGCAGATCGAGGAGATGAAGGCACACGCCGAGGATATCAATTATGAAGAGGCGCAGGCAAGAGAGAAGATTGTCCGCCATGATGTCATGAGCCATGTGTATGCATACGGCCTTCAGTGCCCGAAGGCAAAGGGCATCATTCATCTGGGTGCGACCAGCTGCTACGTCGGCGACAACACCGACATCATCATCATGCGGGATGCGCTCCGTCTGGTCCGCAGGAAGCTCGTGAATGTCATTGCGGCTCTGGCGCATTTTGCCGACGAATACAAGGATCAGCCGACGCTCGGCTTCACGCATTTCCAGCCCGCGCAGCCGACTACCGTGGGCAAGCGCGCGAGCCTGTGGCTGAATGAGTTCGTTCTGGATCTGGAGGAAGTGGACCACACCATTTCGCAACTGAAGCTCCTCGGCAGCAAGGGAACGACGGGAACACAGGCATCCTTCCTGGAGCTGTTCGACGGTGATCTGGACAAGGTGGACCGGCTGGATCCGATGATCGCGCAGAAGATGGGCTTTGCCGCCTGCTATCCGGTTTCCGGGCAGACCTATTCCAGAAAGGTGGACACCTTCGTTCTGAATACGCTGGGAGGAATCGCCGCCTCCGCCATGAAGATGGCAACGGACATCCGTCTTCTGCAGCACCTCAAGGAGGTCGAGGAGCCGTTCGAGAAGACGCAGATCGGCTCTTCTGCCATGGCGTACAAGCGCAATCCCATGCGCTCCGAGCGCATCTGCTCGCTGGCCCGCTATGTTATGATCGACGTGCTGAATCCGGCAGTGACATCCGGAACGCAGTGGTTCGAGCGGACGCTGGATGATTCCGCGAACAAGCGGCTGTCGATTCCGGAAGGCTTCCTTGCCATCGACGGAATTCTGGATCTGTGCCTCAATGTCACGGACGGACTGAAGGTTTATCCGAAGGTCATTGAGAAGCATCTGGCGGCAGAGCTTCCCTTCATGGCAACGGAGAACATCATGATGGACGAGGTGAAAATGGGAGGAGACCGCCAGGAGTTCCATGAGGAAATCCGCGAGCTCTCCATGAAAGCCGGACGCCGCGTCAAGGAAGAGGGACTGGACAACAACCTCCTGGATCTCATTGCGGAGGATCCGAAATTCCACATGAGCCGTGAGGAGCTGGACAAGTACATTGACCCGAAGAAGTACATCGGCTGCGCCCCTCATCAGGTGGAGAAGTATCTTACGGAGGTCATTCAGCCGATTCTGGACGCCAACCGCGATGTCCTGGGGATGACGGCGGAGATTTCGTGCTGATCGGGTGCTTTTTTCAGAGGAATGCGGTATACTACGACGGGCTGTGTGAAAACGGCCGCGGAGATACCAAACTGCATCGAAGGATTCCTTTTGCGGAATTCCTTCAGGGGTGCCGCAGATAAGCTGGGGCAGGAAAGGAAAATATGGTTAAGGCAGTAGTTGGAGCCAACTGGGGCGATGAAGGAAAAGGCAAGATCACGGATACACTCGCGGATACCGCAGACGTTGTCATCCGCTTTCAGGGCGGCGCGAACGCAGGACATACCATTGTCAATGAGTACGGCAAATTCGCACTTCACCTGATGCCCTCCGGCGTGTTTCATCAGAACATCATGAACATCATCGGCAACGGTGTGGCATTTGACATTGACAAGTTTGTAGATGAGCTGGCACAGATCGAATCCAAGGGAGTTCCGGCTCCGCACCTCATGGTTTCGGACCGCGTTCAGGTGATGATGCCTTACCATATTGAGTTTGACACACTGGAAGAGGCAAGACTGGCCGGAAAGAGCTTCGGCTCCACAAAGTCCGGCATCGCACCTTTCTATTCGGATAAATTCGCGAAGATCGGCTGGCAGATCAATGAATTCTTCCAGGACGACGATGTCCTGCGGGAGAAGATCGCCCGGATCGCGGAGATCAAGGACGCGCTGCTGGTCAACCTCTATCACACGGATCCGATTGATCAGGAGGGACTCCTCTCCTGGATCAAGGAGCGCAGGGACAAGGTGAAGCCTTACCTTGGAAATGTGTCTCTGTATCTGAACGGCGCGCTGAAGGAAGGGAAGACCGTCCTTCTGGAAGGACAGCTCGGAACCATGAAGGATCCGGACCATGGAATTTATCCGATGGTCACCTCCTCCTCTCCGCTTGCAGGATATGGCGCAATCGGTGCGGGAATTCCGCCTTATGAGATCAAACAGATCGTGGTGGTCTCCAAGGCATACTCCTCTGCGGTCGGCGCGGGTGAATTTGTTTCCGAGGTGCACGGGGAAGAGGCGGAGAGCCTTCGCAACCACGGCGGCGACGGCGGCGAGTACGGCGCAACGACGGGACGCCCGAGAAGAGTCGGCTGGTATGACTGCGTTGCCTCCAAGTACGGCTGCAGACTGCAGGGCTGCACGGATGTTGCGTTCACGGTTCTGGACGATCTCGGATATCTGGACGAGATTCCGGTCTGCGTTGCCTATGAGCTTGACGGACAGGAGATTACCGAGTTCCCGGTCACGAAGGATCTGAAGCGCTGCAAGCCGGTTTATAAGATGATGCCCGGCTGGAAGTGCGATATCCGCGGCATTAAGAACTTCGAGGATCTTCCGCAGCAGGCACAGGATTATGTGAACTTCATTGAGGAACAGATCGGATATCCGATCACCATGGTTTCCAACGGACCGGGTCGTGAGGACATCATCTACCGCACAAAATAATTCTAAAAATGAAAGCCGTTCCGGAATTTCCCGG